>JBBINQ010000013.1:0-3847 GCA_037443805.1 Caldifarciminota bacterium
ATTATGAAGATAGAAGAGTTGAAAAACATTATTAGAGACCAAGCCGAGGAAATAAAAGAAAAATTTGAGAATGAGTATATTGTGCCTAGAGGAGTTGGCAATAACGAACTGTTGAAATCAAATGTCCTTGTTATAACTGGCATAAGAAGGGCTGGAAAATCAATTTTAGCCCATTTGTTGTTTAAAGACAAGAAATATGCATATATAAATTTTGATGATGAAAGGCTCTTCGGTATTAAGACTCAAGAACTAAATAAAATTCTGGAGGCATTTTATCAACTTTATGGTGAGGTAAGGTATATTATTTTGGATGAACCCCAGAATGTTATCGGCTGGGAATTATTTGTTAATCGGCTTCAGAAAAATAAAAAAGTCATTATCACGGGGAGTAATGCGA
The DNA here is from genome assembly GCA_037443805.1 of Caldifarciminota bacterium. Taxonomy (GTDB): domain Bacteria; phylum Hydrothermota; class Tepidihabitantia; order SM23-42; family JAOAFX01; genus JAOAFX01. The sequence continues at coordinate 398 of JBBINQ010000013.1, forward strand.
AGTTACTCAGTAAAGAATTGGCAACTCATCTAACTGGTAGATATATTGATGTCACTTTATACCCTTTTTCATTCAGGGAGTTCTTAGTCTATAAAAAATAAACCAGATTTGTATTTGACATCCTCTATTGCCCAGACAAAGCGTTTTTTGAGTGAATATATGGAAATTGGAGGTTTACCCGAATCTGTTATGGTCGGAAGAAGATATGTATTAAAATTATACTAGGATATTATAAATAAAGATATAATTTCAAGATACAGAATAAAGTATGTGAGGACATTGAAAGAATTGACGAAATACCTCGTTTCCAATTTCTCCTCTGAAATTACTTATCACAAACTTAAAAAATTTTTTGATATCAAAAGTGTTCATACGATAAAAAATTATATTGATTTTTTAGAAATATCATATTTAATCTTCAAATTGGAGCGTTTCTCATATAAGTTAAAAGAACAGGTCCTTGCCCCGAAAAAGATCTATGTCGCCGACCCCGGAATTGCGAATATTGGTTTTAGATTCTCAAAAGACTATGGGCGATTGACGGAGAATGTGGTAGCAATAGAACTTATGAGACAAAAGGCACTAAATCCTTTATATGAAATCTACTATTGGAAAGATTATCAACAGCACGAGGTAGATTTCGTAATAAAACAAAATTTGCAAGTAAAAAGACTTATTCAGGTCTGTTACAATCTGGAGGATTACATTACAAGAGAAAGAGAAATAAACTCATTGCTTAGGGCAAGCAAAGAATTAAGGTGTAAAAATTTGCTAATTATTACAGAGGAATATGAATCTGAAGAAATTGAAAATAAAAAAAGAATAATGTTTATTCCACTCTGGAAGTGGCTTTTAGAGATGCCACAAAAATTCAGGGATTGAAAATAAATTCATTTATTATTGACAATCAAAAAAACTTTGTTATACTTAAAATGTGAAGATTACACTTGCCCAGTTAAATCCAGTAGTTGGTAATATTGATGGAAATTTAAAACTAATCTTTGACACAGTTAAACAGGCAAGTAATGAAAAAACAGACCTCGTTGTCTTTCCTGAACTCTTTCTCTGCGGCTATCCACCCCAGGATTTGCTTGAAAGAAAATGGTTTATCAAAAGGATTGAGCAAGCGATAGAAGAAGTTGTAAAAGTATCTTCATATTATCCTGATACAGGCATCATCTTTGGTGCACCAACATTTTCTTATAAAAATACGGGCCGCGGACTCTACAACTCTGCACTCTTTGTGTATCGGGGATTGATTAATCACATCCAGCATAAGTCCCTTTTGCCTACCTATGATGTGTTTGATGAAGCAAGATACTTTGACCCTGGCACAGAGATTATGCCAGTCCAGTTCAAGAACGAAATGCTCGGTATTTCTATCTGTGAAGATGCCTGGAATATTCCAGAATTGTGGCAGAGACAGTTCTATGACCTTGACCCGATAAAAATACTTGCACAAAAAGGTGCAACACTGCTAATTAACATCTCTGCGTCACCTTTTACTATGGGCAAAGAAGAGATTCGTTTTCGTATTTTACAGGCACATGCAAAAAAGTATAAAATACCTGTTGTTTTTGTAAATCAAATCGGCGCAAATGATGAATTAGTTTTTGATGGTAGGAGTATATTTATAGATAGAAATGGTTTACCAATTGATGTCCTGCCATCTTTTGTGGAATGTGTCCGAACAATAGAAACAAATACCACAGGAAACGAAAACAATTACCAGGCACAGGAGCATATTGAAAGCGTTTATCAAGCACTCGTCCTGGGTGTGCGTGACTATTTGAAAAAATGCGGTTTTAAAAAGGCAGTCATCGGACTCTCAGGAGGTATTGATTCTGCACTCGTTGCCTGTATTGCGGTTGAGGCAATTGGCGCACACAATGTCCTTGGTGTAACTATGCCCGGACCTTATTCTTCAAAGGGTAGTTTTTTAGATTCTGAAAAACTTGCGGAAAATCTTGGCATTGAAATCAAAAACATTTCAATAAACAATATTTATAATACTTATCTTGAAACCCTGAAGAGTGAATTCAAGAATAAAAAAACAGACATAACTGAAGAGAATATTCAGGCAAGAATCCGTGGCAATATCCTGATGGCACTTTCTAATAAGTTTGGTTATCTTGTTTTGACAACAGGGAACAAGAGTGAAATTGCAGTTGGATATTGCACACTATATGGTGATATGAGTGGTGGGCTTGCAGTGATTTCTGATGTGCCTAAAACAATGGTCTATAAAATTGCCCTTTATATCAATCGCGAAAAAGAAATAATCCCTGAAGCGATAATAAAAAAGCCACCTTCAGCCGAACTCAAGCCAAATCAACTTGACCAGGATACGCTCCCACCCTATGAAATTCTTGATCCTATACTACAATTATACATTGAAGAAGGATTATCAAGAGATGAGATTATAACACAGGGATTCAAACCCGAGGTTGTGAACTGGGTTATAAAAACAGTAAATAGAAATGAATACAAGAGACGCCAGGCACCGCCCGGTTTAAAAGTGACTTCAAAGGCATTTGGCTTGGGCAGAAGGATGCCCATCGCGGCAAAATTTTAAATAATTGTAAAAAATAAAAGTTTTACTACAATAAAAAAGGGCAGGCAATTGCCTGCCCTTTTGTTTTACTCTGTTTTTATAGTCCGAGTTTCAATGGGATTCTGATGCCACCCATAACATTTATCGGCATATATGAGTCACCACCTTCAGGCGAAACGAAATTGAGATTCCCTTCTACATAGCCACTCATATTTCCGAAACCCATCTCTGCACCAAGACCACCTTTAAATGTCATATAGGCATCTTTTACAAACCAGAACCCAGCAACCACATAAGGCTGGACTGGTGCAGCCATAGGTATGCTAATCAGCAGGTCAGAACCAGTAAAAGTTCCGAAATGCATAGGCGTACCTTCGCTGAAATCCACTTCAACAAGGTATCCTCTTGCCTTTAAGATTGGAAGAAGACCCACAATCACATCTGCCTTTGCTCCAAAGTATGCGCCTCCGCCATATTCATCGGTAACATCCTGATAAGCACCACTGAGACTGAGTGTTAAACCATATAACCCACTCAGCATTGTTGCCACTACTGTAATGGCAAATAGTTTCTTCATCAGAAACCTCCTTTCGGCTCAAATTATATATATAATTCAATCTTTGTCAAGTAGATTTTGCATAATTCTATGAGAAAAATAAAGGTCAGGATTTTTCAAATTTAAGTTTTGTTATATAGGCTAATCCTGATATTACAGCAGAGCTGAACAAAAGTATCCTGAAACCTAAAAGGGCAATCATTCCACCAATCAACGGACCTATGATACCGGATAAGCCAATTACTGAATTTAAGAATCCTGTGGCAGTTGCCTGTTCAAGATTATTTTTTAATAAAAATTTTATTGAACCTAAATACAATGTTGCCCAGGAAAAACCGAG
>JBBINQ010000013.1:3947-21290 GCA_037443805.1 Caldifarciminota bacterium
GGAAAAACCGAGTATAAAACCAATCAAACAGAATAGTGCAGATGCCGAAAAGATTAAAAAATTTTTCTTTAAAACCCCGGGTAAAAAATTTCCAATTGTATAGCCGAGCGAACCCAAACCTGAGAACAGACCCAAAGAACTGCCCCAGGCGAGTGCAGTAATTGAACCCGGTATCATACCAATACTTAAACCTGCAAGCCCACGAAATAGAAATGTAGTATTTAAACTATTTATAAAATTGTGACTGAACAGCACAACCATTGAGATAAAGAATCCAGCAATTATAATTTTTTTTCTTGAATACATATCACCAAGCCTTCCAAATAATACAGAAGAGAAAAAAAGTGTTCCATTATATAATACAAGGATTAGTGATATCAAAAATAGATTATCTGTATATTGGGCGGCAATTAATGGAACAAAAACTGATGCAGTTATCCAGGATGCAGAATAACAAAAATTAAGAATATTTACAATATTCAGTTTTAGACGCCTCCCAATTTGGTCAATGGAACATTGCTTTTACAAAGTGGGCATGCCTCAGGGGTGAAATTTTCTACTTCTTTTTTATAAAGTGATTGATATTCAAATGCCATTTTTGAAGAACTCCGGTCAATGAGCACAACAATGCCGATAATGTTACCATTCTTTTCTTTTACTGCCTCAATGGTCTCGTTAAGTGATTTACCGGTTGTGAGCACATCATCTACTATAAGAATACTTTTACCGGAAATATTGAAACCGCGAGCAACAACCCTTTTGCCTTCTCGTTCCTCAGCAAATCCTGCATTGCACTGCAGTTGTCGCGCAGTTTCAAATGCAATGATAATACCACCCGTGGTCGGTCCAACTACCCAGTCAACCTTTTTATCACTAAATCTATCAGCAATTATTGTGCAGAGATTACTTGTTATTTCAGGATTCTCTAAAATCCGGAATTTTTCAAAGTAATATTTGCTGTGTAAACCTGAATTCAATACAAAATGTCCTTCCAAAAGGACCTTATATTTTCGTAGTATCTCTTCAACCTGCATCTTCCATCTCCTTAATAATCTTCTTTGCAGACTGCAAAGGGTCCTTTGCCGCCACAATGGGTCTACCCACAACAATAAAATCTGCCCCTGCTTTTATTGCCTGACCCGCAGTCATTGTTCTTGCCTGGTCATCTACTGCCTCACCCTCTGGTCTGATACCTGGTGTAACAATTAAAAAATCCTTTCCACAGGTCTGTCTTATTCTGGTTATCTCATGCGCTGATGCAACAACTCCATCAAGCCCCGCACTCTGGGCAAGTCGGGCAAGGAACATAACCTGTTCTTCAATGGTCCTTTTAATATCTCCAAACAGGTCCTTAAAATAGGCTTCATCAATGCTCGTCAAAACAGTGATGCCAAGCAATTTTGGTCGCGGTATCTTTTTTACATCAGAAATTAGTGAAACTGCCTTTACTGCCTCTTCCATCATCATAAAACCACCATTGATATGGAGGGTCAACAGGTCAACGCCCATTGCCATTGCTCCTTCACAGGCACGCGCAACTGTATTAGGAATATCATGATATTTTAAATCCAGCATCACTTTCAACCCTCTATCTTTTAAGAACTTTACCACTTCTGGTCCAAAATAAGTAAATGGTATTGCACCAATTTTGTAGTATTTTACTACATTATGCAGTTTATCAACAATCAATTTAATCTTATTTATATCATTCAAATCAAGTGCCACAATTAATTTTTCTTGCATTATTGCTCCTTTAAATTTATATTCAAATCAAATTTATTCACCCACACTTTGAATTCTTTTATAATTTTTATCGGTGCATATGGGTCACGCAATACCGCAGTGCCGATAGCCACTGCTGAAGCACCGGCAAGCAGAAACTCACAAACATCCTTTCCAGTCATAATCCCACCCATTCCAATTATCGGCACCTTCAAATCTTTTAATCTGTGCACACAATATAAGGCGAATGGTTTTATTGCCGGACCAGAAAGTCCACCTGTAATAATCGGCTTTTTGCTTATTACATTAAATGCCATTCCATAAAGTGTATTTATCAAAGAAATACCATCTGCACCGGCATCAATGCAGGCTTTCGCTACAATCAGTGGGTCACAAAAGTTTGCGGTCAGTTTCACAATCACGGGAAGTCTGGTTCTCTTTTTCACCATTTTAACAATTTTACTGACTGTTTCAGGATTCTGGCCAAATAATACTCCCCCTTCCTTCACATTGGGGCAGGAAACATTCAATTCAAATCCAGTGACCCTATCTCCAACATCTTCAACAATCCTCACATATTCTTCTATTGTGAATCCCGCAACATTCACAAATATTCTATTATTTATCTTTTTAATCTCGGGTAGAATTTTGCTACAAAATTCTTTTACACCGGGATTTTCCAGACCCACTGAATTAATAATACCACAGGCTGTTTCATAAATTCTTGGTGGAGGATTACCCGGCCTTGGCAATAGTGTAATGCCTTTGGTAAATATTGCACCCACACTCTTTGTAACTGTTCTATATTTCAAACCAAAACCGAACACACCCGAGGCGAGAAAAATCGGGTTTTTGAATTTTATTCCAAATAGTTTAACCATCAATTAAATTCTATCCCCTTCAACTCAAATACTGGACCATCCTCACAAATCCGTTTGTATTTACCATAGTATTTTATTGCACAGCCAAGGCACAGACCGCAACCACAACCAAGAAAATCCTCACAAAAGGCATAGACCGGTATATTCAAATCCATCAATTTCAACTCTTTAAGCATCTGCTTTGGTCCACAGGCATAACAGATTTCATATTTTTTCAGGTCTATCTCTTTTAATGCAGAAAGCGCCGTCCCCTTTTTTTTATTTCCGTATTCAGTTATAAAAATGTTTTTGCAAGCAAGTTCGGTAATCTCTTTTTTCAATACAATATCTTCTGGATATTTTGCTCCGTAGATGAAAGTGAAATCTATTTTACGATTATGTAGCACCTGTGCAAGATAGTAGAGTGGCGCAACACCAATCCCACCCGCAACAAGGATACTTTTCCTGTTTCTAATCTTTATCTTGTTTCCGAATGGTCCAAATATTACGAGTTCGTCTCCCTTCTCTTTTCTACTTAAAATCTCTGTGCCTTTACCTGCTATTTTAATAATCAAAAGCACTCTGTTTTTTTTGTAGGAAGCAATACTTATGGGACGATTCAAGATAGGGTCATAAGAGCCATTGACCTGAACCTGGAAAAACTGTCCTGGTTCTGGCGCAATCCCTTTCAGGTAAAATTCAAAAGAAAAGATATCTGAGCTGAACCATTCTTTTTCAATTATTTTTACCCGATGACTAATCATTTTTTGACGCCAGTAATTTTAAGGCGCTATTGGTATATTCAGTATTTGGATAATCTTTTATTAATTTCTCAGCCAGATACTGGGCAATGCTATCCTGCTTTAGAATCATCTTGTTTATCCAGAAATTTGCATATAATGCCTTAGCAGACAGTTCGCTCTTTGGATAATTTTTATAGACATTTTCATAATATTCCATCGCCTTTGGAATATCCTTTAACTCTACAAAATATAATTCGCCAAGGGCAAACTGTGCTTTATCAATATCTTCGGTCTTGCTTGAGAATTCAACAATCTTTCTCAATATCCCGGCACGCACTTTAGCTTTTGTCAATAGTTCACCGGTCGCCTTTGTACATAGGGTATCATAGTATGCAATTGCCAGTCCAAGACTATCTTCTTTCTCTGCAATCTGAGCAAGTTCATATAGTGCCTTTGCTGAATATTCTTGCATTGGGCTTTCCTTTACCTCAAGATATAACTGTTTCGCATCTTCAATATTATTCGTGCGCACATTGAGATTTGCAAGGATTAAACGGAATTCGGGGTCATATTCGTTTTCAAGAAATTCTTTGCATTTTTCATATTGGTTCATCTCAAGATAGATGTCTGCCATACGCAATTTTATTTTTTTCTTTTCATCTGTATTTTGTGCCAGGAGCGCAATACTATTTAATGTGTTCAATGCAGATTCATAATCCTTAAGGGCATATTCTGCTTCACTTAAGATATTCAAAATCATCATCTTCTCTTTTCTGTTCAGTTTCTCTTTGAGCAATAGATTGGCAGTAGTAATAAGCTCCTGATAATTATGGTCGCGATAATAGGCATAACAGAGCATCACATTGGCACGCTTTTTAAAATATTTAAATCTTCCTGCTTCTTTGAAGGCAATTATTGCTCTATTAATCTTCTCTGATTTGTAGTATGCGAGACCAATGTAATACATTGCATCATCATAAAATTTTGAGCCGGGAAAATTGGTGATAAGGAACTCAAGTTTTTCCAGGGCACGGGCATAGTCACCTTTATAATAATAGGAAACGCCCATCATAAAAAGGGCGTCATCTACATATCGTGAATCTGAATATTTGACAATAACTGAGGCACACTTCTCAATTGTCTTGTCAAAGAATTCTGAATCAGTCTTCAGTGTATCATCTGTGACCAGTTTCATTCCCTGATTATAATAGTTCTGGGCATTATAAAAGGTATTGAAATAGGCACAATTGGTTAGCAAGGCTAATAAGACAAACCCCAATATCCAATTTCTAAATTCAAAATTCCAATATTTCAAACTGTCTGAGAAATTAGAAAATTGGATAATTAGAATTTGTTTCGGATTTTGGATTTCGGATTTCGGATTTATAATCTTTAGGTATTTAGGCATTTTGGACTTTTAGGCATTTTCTTTAGGCATTTTCACTTCGCTATGCCAACCTGCACATCCCTGAATCTTGTTGGAACAGTCCCATGACCTACAAACATTGTCTGACCAGGCTCTCCTTTACCACAATTGGGCACACCATATAAATGCCAGTAATCTTTATTGGCGATGGCATCACACTTATTCCAGAATTGGGGTGTAATATCTGCATAGGTTGGATTTTTATAGATTTCGGTCAACTTTCCATTTTCAATGCGCCGCGCCAGTTCGCAACCAAACTGGAAATTTAATCTCTTATCATCAATTGACCAGGATTTATTTGTCGTCATAAATATACCATCTTTTGTATCCGCAATCATGTCCTCCAATTTCCAATTACCCGGAACAAGGTTAATATTCGTCATCCTGATCAATGGAATTCTGTTCCAGCCATCTGCACGCATATTACCGCTGGACTGTGCATTGACCACTGTTGCGGTTTCCCGTGAACTCTGATAGCCGACAAAGATTCCTTCTTTTATCAGATAAACCTTCTGTGCAGGAACACCTTCATCATCCCAGCCAAATGTTCCAAGCCCGCCAGGGACCGTTGCGTCTGCCACAATGTTTACTATACCAGAGCCATATTTGAGACTATTCAATTTTTCCGGTGTCATAAATGAAGTGCCCGCATAAGATGCCTCTGTGCCCAGAACCCTATCAAGTTCTGTTGGATGGCCGCACGACTCATGGACCTGCAAAACCATCTGATTAGAATCAAGGATAATTGTGGTCTTCATAGAAGGACAGGGTTTTGCACTAAGGAGTAATAAGACCTCCTCTTTTACACGCTCGGCATTATCAACCAGATGAAGATTTGTTATAAATTCATATCCTGCCTGTCCATAATCATCGTATGACCTTATCTGAAGTTCACCTTTATCCATTGCATAAGCCTTTATACCACCGCCAGAATATGTAAATTCCTGGACAATATCAGAACCTTCAGTTGAGAGAAAGTGAACTTTTATATGCCGGAACGACATAAAGGCAACTCTCGTCTTTATACGCTCATCACTGGAAAGTATTTTGTCGCATTTGAGTAAAAGGTCAATCTTATTGCTCAATTCCACCTTAAATGGGTCATTCTTGACTGGTGATTTATAAGACCCTTTTTGTGGTGCAAGCTGTGACAGGACCACTGGATTTCCTTTTATCCGGGCAGATGCCTGGGCAATCAAAAGGGCATTCTTTGTAACACGATTGGTTTCTTTTGGATTCAAAAGATTTGATGAAGAAAATCCCCAGGCATTATCCTTGAGTAAGCGTACACCAAAGCCCATATCAAAATTGTGTGTGAGTCCTTCAATAATGCCATTCTTTACCATTATTGTTTCGGATTCCTCCTGCACAAAACGGACATCTCCATAGCTGACCTTTTTTAATTTCAGAGTATCAATAATTTTTTTCAATAATTTATCCATTTCAACTCCCGTAATTTAACTATAATCAAATTTACCTTTATAGTCAAGGGTTTGTTGACTGAATCATCCCCACTTTTGCTCTCTGTTTAATATTTTTAACATTTAACCCGCATTATTCATACCCGTGTCATTGCGAGCCCGCCAAACAGAATGGCGGGCGTGGCAATCTCTGATATATTCAATAACAGATGAGATTGCTTCGGCAACTGCGTTGCCTCGCAATGACGAGAAAAAAACAGAGTGTCAAAAATTTTTCTTACTGAAAAATGCTGTAAATCCGCTCGGGTATTACATTTGAACAAATTTAGCCAAAAATAGTATGAATAATCCGGGCTAAGTAGTTGCCTCATTTATGAGGCTTTCTATTTTTGTAGAACAGAAAAATTAATCTGTGCCCGATAAATCGGGCAACTACAATTTTATGGGATGATTTCATCCTTGCCTAATAAAACAGATGATAAAGCAGACAAGTAGAGAGAACTCAGTATATTAAGATTTAACAGGAAGTTTAATATTAAATTCGGTTCCCTGGTCTATGCGGGAATGGACCGCTATTGAGCCATTATGCAACTCAATGACCTTTTTTACAAATGCTAATCCCAGACCTGTTCCACCTTTCTTGTTTGAATAGAACGGACTAAAAATATTTTTCAAGTTATCTTCAGAAATCCCTTTGCCTGTATCAGAAATAGAAATCATTACGAAATCCATTTCGCTCATAGTGGAAATTTTAATTTTACCTTTTGTAGTAATTGCCTCTACACTATTCTTTAAAAGATTGATTATCGCACTGAGCAATAGTTCATAATCTGCATAAATTTTATCCTGGTATTTATAATCATTTTCCAGCGTGATATACTCAGGGATCTCAACCTTTTTTACTGCTTCAGTTAATAAATCATTGAGCAAAAATTCATTTTTCATTAATTTTATGGGTCGGGCATATTCTAAGAGACTGGCAATCAGACCTTCCATAATATTACATTCTTTAAGAATCTCTTCCGGGTCTTTTTTACCCTTTTGAATCAATCGTGTTAATCCTGTAATCGTTGCCAGTGAATTTCTGAACTCATGTGCAATATACGCAGAAAATTCCAAAACTTCTTTCTCTTTACTCTTCAGTTTATCAAAAATTTCATTAAATGTTGCAGAGACAAAATCTTCCTTTTGCATCTCAATGCCGAACCTTTGCGCAACCCCTGCTACATAGCGCATAGGTAGAAAAAGGTCTCTAATAAGAAAAAAACCAAGGAATGAAATCAAGATTAAAGAAAGGGTAATGTAAATCAAATGCCAGCGAAATAGATTCTCGGTTGTAAAGTACACCGGGCAATTGAATAAAAATAAATAAAAGTCTGGTTCTAAATTGTGATAAACAAGGTTATTGCCCTGCTGGATGATTCTACCCGGTTCAGGCAGACTGCGAAACATTTTGATATTATCCTGAGTAATCCCTGGTATTTTAATAAATGAATCATAGATTTTATTGCCGTTTGAATCTGCAATCACCATATTTCCAATATTAAACGCCTCCATCAATGGTTTTATAAACTTCTCTTTTTCCGGGTCATTAAGATAAATACTACAAATTCTCGCAAAAGAACTTACCTGCCCCTGATAAGTATTAATAAATAATGTTCTCAAGGTATTCGTGACATATAAATTGACTATTGCGAGAAATATTATCAGGCAAATAAATATGATCGCAATGAGTGCAATGTTTTGTGGGTATGAACTTTTTTTTGCCATTTGTATTTTTAGATTATCTAATTATGGTCAACCTTCCTTTGGTTCTCTCTATCCTTTCTCCCTGGATTTCAATTACATAGATATACATTCCGCTAACCACATCATTATTTTTTTCATTCTTTAAATTCCAGAAGGCGCACCGATGGAATCGGTCAACTTCACTCTGGTCATCAAGGATGCGCACACGCTCACCCGCAATATTATAGATTGTCACCTTAAATTCAGGAAATTGACTGCCCAATTCTGTAGTATCTGATGGTGTATAAGATATTACTACACTCTTTCCCCAGGAAGGAAGTTGATTAATTTTAAAAGGATTGGGATATGCGGCGACCTTTCCTAAGAATACCGGGCTAATCCAGAATGAAGCAGTCATAATTGAATCTGCAGGTGAAATATTATATACTGTAACGCCACTTGCAGAATCACCATAAAACCTGCTTGAAGGAATTGAACCATCATAAAATCCAATAGAATCGCTCTTCCAGAGGTCATCTGCTGTGCCCCAGGTTGACCCTGGCAATAAAAACTTTCCATCGCCATCCGCCTGCATAATACCTACCAAAGGATGGTTCTCATTTGAATTTTGTGTCTTTGTATCATCAATGTGTAAAATCAATAACCCATCACCAGGCAGGGAACGGTCAAATCCAGTGCGGAATCTGTTCTCAATTAAAAAATATTCACCAGTGCCACCTGTATAACTATTCCAATCCGGTCCGCCCGGGTCTGCAAACATCCTTATTGCAAATGGGCTCTTTGCTGAACAGGGAATCTGCTGATTTTCTAATTTGCTAATGCCATCCCTTTCAATTGCTGTTGGTAATAACCAGCCAAGCTGATACTTACACCAGACAGATAGATGCGCAGGCGTATTACCAGGCAGGTCAGAAGAATTTGCCCTTCCCCAGGAACCTGCTGCCATTAAGCAGAATATACCAATACCATTTGTAGAATAATCTGTATCATACAAATCAGGTAGACCGAGCACATGGCCAAACTCATGAACAAAGACACCGACACTGATTCTTGCCGCAGGATTTATCAGCCTTTCCGGCTCCATTGAGTAATAATCAACCTTTACCCCATCGTTAGTTTGATATGGACCAGGACAACTTGTGCCAGTATTTGATAACTGCCACTGATGTGACCAGATGTGGTGGATTCTCTCTTGTGGGTCCTGGATTTCTTCTGCTCCAGGACCGGCATGGACAATAAATATTCCATCAACTATACCATCCCCATCTCCATCATACTGTGAAAAATCAACATAAGGGTCTGCCAGTGCACAGGCATCTTCTACAAGTTTCTGAACATTGTGCGGATAATCACTATAAAATCCGAATGAATCTCCCACATAATAAGAATATAATTGTGGTGCACGCACCCAGCCAACCACATTGCTCTGTTTGCTTATGGTAAACTTGCCATACGATACTTCACTGTAGTATTTGCGCATTGAATTCTCGTTTTCACCATAGATAAGCGAATCAAACTGGGATTTCTGGTAAGTTGAAGCATTGTCGGAAAAATCTACTAAAATTACAATTGCCCTTTTTTCACCGAGCGCAGGTTGAATCAGACCCGGTCCTCTATTCATTAAGGCAGGGAATTTTGGTGGCATAATTGGAGCACGGGTATAAGGGCTTGGCGGCATTAAAAACAAAAATAGCATAATTGATATCATAATATTAATTATACTCACTAAAAAAACGATGTCAACAAAAAAATAATTGACAAAATCTTGTAAAACTATGGTGTGTAAAAATTTACCCAATCTATGCAATTCTTTTCTGATTTTTTAACAATTAAATCAAAAAACTGATGAAATTTCATTATATTTTATCAAAAAACTGGCATAAAATTTGCATATATAATAACTGGATGAATAATAAATTTAATTGCCGCGGAACCAGTTATAACAAACCAAATTTAGAACCGCGGCTGGTTTTAACAAAAGGAGGCTTTATGCGAAAAGGATTCACGCTCATTGAAATGATGGTGGTAATCGGTATCATTGGGATTATTGCAATCCTTGCGGTTCCAAATTTTGCCGCAATGCAGGCAAGAGCCAGGATTCGTGCTGGCGCTTATGAAGTCGCACAGGACCTGAGACAGATTAGAGAAAGGGCACTATCAATGGGTCGGGAATTTGCAGTTGATCGTGTAGATGAGAGAACCTATCGCGTTACCAATCCTGATAACAATGTTTACACATACCGGCTGGGTGGAAGCACAGGTGGAAACCTGCGATTTGGTGTTGGTTCTTCATATACAGGTGGTTTGCCACCAGAAGCAAACGGTGCTGTCCCAGGAAATGGTTTTGACTTTTTGCCTACAGGAACCCTTATCTTTAATGGCCGTGGTGGTGCGAATCATGGAGTGATCTATATCACTGATAATAGAGAGAATTATGCAATTGGAATCAATTCTTTGGGTAAGGTAAGGGTTTACCGTTATGGAAATGGTTCCTGGTATTAGCAAGGAGGATATTATGAATAAAGGATTCACCCTTGTTGAGGTGCTCGTTGCAATAATCATCCTTTCAGTTGGCATACTTGCAGTCTCTCAGATGACGGTCATGGGCATGCAGGTTACACGCGTGGTCAACCAGAGGATGTATGCACGGGCAGTTATGTCAAGATATTATGAAATCCTGAACAATCTGCCGAATAGCGACCCCTGGGTACTGAATTGGGATAATGATAATGTTGACCTTGATGACATAGTTACACCAGATTTTCAGGAAAACTTTCAGATGGGCGGTGTGGGTTTTCGCGTGTGCTGGAATGCAATCAATAATGTCGGAAACCCTGTGGATGACCGCATAGAAACACTGATACGCATCCATGTATTATGGAATAATAACAGAAACAGAATTTCTACAGACCTTATTAAGGGCAGAAAATTTTAAGGAGGCTATTATGCGCAAAGGTATGACATTGATTGAAATAATGGTCTCACTGGTTATTTTGATGATTGTGCTTGGAGCTATCTATTCCATCCTTACAATTCAACAACAGAGGTCAATGGTTGTGAGTGAAACATCGGTTCTTCAGACCGATGCACAGGTTGGCTATACGGTCTTTAAATGGGACTTGATGCTTGCCGGACTTGGGCATCCCAAGAACGATAGTGTTCTGACTGCATATAATAATATTGGTTATTTAGGTTCTGATGGATTAAATCTTCGGGGTGTCAGTTTTGGTTTTGAGATGAATCAAGCAAGATGGGCATATATGTTAGAAGAAGGCAGTGGAACACAGATAATTGTTTCACGATTTAAAGATTCAACAACATGGTTCAAACCAAATGACCATATAATCGTTCTCAGTGATAGCAGGGAGATCCTTGACCCACCTGGTGAAGTTACTATTAACACTGTTGATACTTTCACCTATTATGATGAAAATGGAGACCCAAAACCAGCCCAACGTTTAACTGTGAATACTCCGGTTACTACAAAAAATGTCCAAGTTGTAATAACTTACAATGACCCGAATATCTATAATACAGGAATCCTTTATCAGGTGGTAAACGGAACTCTGAGAAGAGGAACCGAAGATTTACTTGACAATGTAGAAAATATCCAGTTTGCCTATGGATTAGATACAGACGAAGATACAATTATTGATACCTGGTATAACAGAATACCGGACAGTCTTTTGCGGCCCGACCCATATGGTAGACGCTGGGCATTGAGATACACAATGGTCGTTACCTCAAGGCCACTTACAAATTATACCTATCCAGATGCAAATATTACTGTTGAAGACAATACTTATGCATTAACCCAGGAGATGAGGCGGAGAAAGAGGACTTTCTTTTCAGGGGTTTT
Source organism: Caldifarciminota bacterium (assembly GCA_037443805.1). Lineage (GTDB taxonomy): Bacteria > Hydrothermota > Tepidihabitantia > SM23-42 > JAOAFX01 > JAOAFX01. The sequence goes on from JBBINQ010000013.1 coordinate 15,728, forward strand.
ATACCCACAGAATTTAGAACCATATTAATTTAAGGAGAGAACATGAAGAATAAAACAGAATATAAAAAAGGTATTGCCCTGCTCGTTGCCCTGGGCACAATGATTGTAATCTTTATCATTGGTGCACTCGGAATTTATCTTGTAACAAGGGGGCTTTCTGTAACCCGAGGGCAGATCAGGGCAGAGAATACCCTTGAGGCTGCAGAGGCAATCTTAGAAATGGGCAGGTCACATGCATTGAAGATGAATAGGGATTTAACCGTCAGTCCAATAACAGATCAAGAAATAAATGTTATTTCTAATTATACCTGCAGTCTCAGTGTAGCAAGGGTAACAGATAAGGCAGTTGCTCCTCCTGGCGAGGCACAAAAATTCGCCAGGGCATATCGTGGTATAGGTGCATCACTTGGTGCAGCAGTGGGTATAAGAACCTATAAACTATATCATATCTATGCCCAGGCAATTGGTAGAAATGGAGAAAGGACTGCCATAGATGTTGTTCAGAGATATGTTGAAACACAATAAGGAGGTCAAAATGAGATACATTATTATATTTTCACTCTTCCTCGGAGCCCTATTTGCCCAGGAAATGGCGCCCTATTGTTGTGCGCCCCCATTTGTCACGACAGTGGTGCCACCAAACATAATGATTTCACTTGATAACTCAGGAAGTATGTTTAACCAGGCATATAGTTCAAACACAATCTATATGACCGATACAACCCGATATTATGGCTATTTCAAACCCGATAGCAATTACCGCTGGCTTAATAACAGATTTGTTTCAGACCCAAATGGGCCCTGGCCAGGCAGGATTTTAAACTGGGCAACCCATTCGCGCGCTGATGTTGCAAAAAAGGTCTTAACCGGTGGCAAGGGAAATGTGCTTGGTAATGTTGCGCGCCTGCTCAGTGAGGGAAGATACTCCTGGTACAAGTACTATCGCAGAGATGCTTATAATTATAATCGCTTCTATGTTTATCATTCAGCCAATGCCACTTATGTTACAGTCTCTAAATATGGTTCAAACCCTCCAATCAATGCGACCCTGTCTAGTGTAAAGGTTGAGGTGGACATCCCTGAACCAGAGTATCGTGGTGTTTTAGACCAGATTGGTGATAAGGATGATAACCGACACTGGGATGATGATGCACCAATCTTTGGTTTGTGGCATTATAATTATAATACAGGAGGTCATATCAGGGACTATCTTGGTGACCCTGATATTATTGATTTGAGGAATCATGTCAATGAGATGGTCTGTGATACTTGGACTCCACTTGCCGAGAATTACTTTGAAATACTCCACTACTTCTCACAATCTACCCCACATTATTATAATTCTGATTATACCGCTATTCCCGGGGGACTGAAAGACCCATGGTATGACAAGAAAACCCTTCAAATGGTCCCCTGCCGAAGGAGTTTTGTTTTATTAATTACTGATGGAGAATCAACACAGGACCAGGAAATCCCGAATTCCTGCAGTCATCTACCAAATTGCACAAACCTTCAAAATTACTGGGATGGAATCAATCCAACATTACCATCCAATGGAACAGACTATCTTGATGATGTGGCATTATATGGTCATACCAATGACCTAAGACCAGATAGTGGATGGGGTAACCGTTCATTGGGTGGTGACCAATCAATTGAACTATTCGTCATCTATGCATTCGGTAATATTCCTCAAGCAATCAATCTTTTGAAGGATGCAGCAAAGACTGGTGGATTTCAGGATTTGAATGGCAATAAAAGGCCTGACCTACCTGCTGAATATGACAAGAACAACGATGGTATCCCTGATAACTATTTTCAGGCAGAGAATGGCTATGAACTTGAAGAGGCAATAATGAAGGCAATAATGGAGATGTTAGCCCGGGTCTCATCTGCTTCAGCAGCTGCTGTAGTGAGTGCAGGAACAAAAGGGGCTGGTCTTGCAACCCAGGCACAATTTTATCCAAGGAGACAATTTACTACTGGAGAGCTCCGCGATTGGACTGGTTCAATCTATTCACTCTGGATAGATAAGTTTGGACTATTGCGGGAGGATAATAACCAGGACCATTATCTCCATCTCAAGAATGATTATGTGGTCAAAGTAGAATTTGATACGCTTGTTGGTGATGTCCAGGTTAAGAGATACCAGGATGTAAATGGTGATGGTGATTCACTGGTCTTTGTTGCAACTGTGCCACTTGACCAATTACAAACAGTCTGGGATGGTGGAAAATGGTTGTGGAACAACTCTCCAGATAGTAGAGTAATCAAGGCATTTGTTGATGCTAATAAGAATGGAGTTGTTGAAACCGGTGAGATAAAGGACTTTATTCCTGCAAATGCCTCAAGTTTTAGAATTCCATTGGGTGTTCCTACAGATGCATCTGCTGATACGGTAATTAAATATGTGCGGGGAACAGATTTTGTAAACTTGAGATCAAGAACTGCAAATAGTAAGGTCTGGAAACTCGGTGATATAATAAACTCCTCAGCAACGGTTGTTGCAAGACCAATGGAGCGGTATGATTATCTTTATGGAGATGTTACATATCAGGATTTCTGGAATGCAGAATCACTCCGTCGGCCTATTGTATATGTTGGTGCAAATGATGGTATGCTACATGCATTCAATGCGGGTTATTATAAAGATATTGTTGACCCTGACCCATTCAAGGTTGGCTATCAAGACCCACTCGGTGCCTATTCCTTGGGTCAGGAACTCTGGGCATATATTCCATACAACTTACTTGCCCATCTTAAATGGCTACCAAATCCCCATTACTGCCATGTTTATTATGTTGACCTTACGCCATATCCTACTGATGTCCAAATCTTTACACCCGATGCAGTCCATCCGCAGGGATGGGGAACTGTGCTTACAGTTGGTATGCGACTTGGTGGTGGTGAGATTGTGACTGCAAACGATACACTGAATTCTGCCTATGCTTTAATTGATGTTTCAGACCCACTAAATCCTGCTCCTATGTGGGAATTCACGCATGCAAACTTAAAACATACACTGACCTACCCCACTGCCATAAAGATAAAGGATTTTGTTACTAATACAGAAAAATGGTTTATGCTATTAGCCTCTGGTCCAATAAATTGTGCTGGTGAATCCAATCAGAATGCACGGGTCTATGTGCTTGACCTTGCTACTGGTTCAATTGAAAGGATCTTTATTGTTCCAGATGCTAATTCCTTTGTGGCAAATATCTTTGGCGTAGATTGGGACCAGAACTACTCAGTTGAATTAATCTATTTTGCTGACTGCTTCCGTGATAATACTGCACCTGGTGGCTGGGGCGGCAAGATATATAGAATAAAGACCAGGGAAAGCATAGACCCAAATGATTGGGAATTATCAGCAGTGACACAAAACCTCCAGCGCCCAATGATTGCAGAAGGTAATGTCACGGCTGATGAATTCAATAGGCTCTGGCTCTTCTTTGGTTCAGGTAGGTTCTTTAGTGATGTTGATGAGGCAGATACAACCACAAAACAACTCTTTGTTGGTATTAAAGAAGATACAGTAAGCACATTTTCGCTTGCGAGTATGTATAATGTGACAAATGTCTGGATTGATACATCAGGCAATGCGCACATCGGTGCGATAGTAAAGTCATTTGAAGAATTTATGGATGATGTCTATGCAACAGATGGCTGGTATCGCTACTTCTCAAGGGGTGGCGAAAGGTGTCTGACACCTGCATTGGTCTTTGGCGGTGCTGTGCTCTTTACGACATTTGTGCCGACAGGAGATATCTGTTCTTATGGTGGACTGGGCAATCTCTATGCGATGTTCTATCGCACTGGCACTGCACATCCTGAATCATATTTAGGAGATACACTTGGCGCACATCGCATTTTTACGAGTATTGGTCCAGGTATGCCATCAGAACCTGCACTCTATGTAACCGCAGACCAGACCAAGGTCTTTATCCAGACCTATGGTGGAATCGTGCAACAGGAAACCGGTCTGCCTACAGCAATTAAACCAGGTGTTATTCTCTGGAAAGGTAGATAAAGGAGGCTAAAATGAAGAAACTATTTATTCTTTTAATAATATTTTCTCTTCCATTAATCGCTGAAGAGGTCTGGCTCGGTATGGCTATTGGTGCTGAAGGTGATTCATTAATTCTTGTTGATAATCTTAAGGTCTATGTGCCCGGCTTATCTCTGGGTAGATATGTAAACGAAGATAATCAGGCGATAAGTGCAAATTCAATAAAATTCCCTTTTACTGCCTCGCTTGTCAGACCTGACCAGGAGACATCTCAGGATATAACAGATGATAGAAATGTTCTCGCTAATACTTATGTCAAAATACACAAATTCTATAATGTGGTAAACGGACGATTAGTGGAGAGATAATTACCCGGGGTCGGGTCTCTAATTAAAGACCCGACCCCCTTCTTCTCTTGACTTCAAAAAAATTCTGATTAAACTACTTAATGAACATTGGAGGTCCAATTGATAAAAAATAAGACACAATTATTAATATTATTGCTTCTGGTATTATTATTTGCTATTAATTGCGGAGAGAAAAAAGAGAGCAAAACAGGAAATACACCGCCAGAAATCAGTGAAGTCTCTTTGTTGCCATTAAATCCAGCAATCAATTCTGATATCAGTGTTAGAATCTCTGCATTTGATAAAGAAGGTGACCCATTGACCTATAAAGTGAAATGGTTTGTGAACAATAAAGAAATTGGTGAAGGGATGTCATTCAAATATGAAGAGGCAAAAAAGGGTGACAAAATTTTTGCTGAAGTAACACCTTTTGATGGTAAAGAATGGGGTAAAGCAGTAAAAAGCAGAGAGATTATCCTGGGTGGATTAGCACCAAAAATTCTTTCTGCTAAGATTATGCCTGAATCACTCTTTGTTCATACACCACAGATTATAGTCACTGCTGTTGTTGAAGACCCTGATGGAGATTCAGTAAAATTGTTTGTCCACTGGATGCTAAATGACGAAAGAATTCCTGATTCTACAAATGTGCTTGATTTAAGAAAACTCAAACTTAAAAAACATGATAGAATTACAGGTGGCGCTGTTGCCTTTGATGGAGAGTTCAAATCAGAGCCATTTATGTTTGAACTTGAAATTGCTAACTCTGCGCCAGTCTTCAGCACAAGGGTTGATTCAGTTGTAGCAAAACCTGAGAGTCTGTATTATCAAGTGCCAATCATTGACCCGGATGGTGATAAAATGACCTTTGAACTCCTTGATGCACCCAGGGGTGTAATGATTGATAAAAATACCGGGGTAATCTATGGAAGTGCTGGTGATGTCAATACATTTGAAGTTTTGGTTCGGGCAACAGATACTGATGGTGCATATTTAGATGCGAAGTTTACGCTGACTGCACCGTAAAAAAATCAAGGGTTAGTAAGGGAAATCAAGGGGTATCAGGGGTTATTAAGTGTTATTAAAGATAATAAAAAGGTTAAGAAATTGAGATTTAAAAAATTGGAATTTGGGATTTGCTTTGTATTTGGGATTTGGAATTTGGGATTTTCCCAGGCACTGGTTTTTCAATCTGGTGATACACTCA
>JBBINQ010000013.1:21390-54970 GCA_037443805.1 Caldifarciminota bacterium
ATTTGGAATTTGGGATTTTCCCAGGCACTGGTTTTTCAATCTGGTGATACACTCAAGTTTTATAAAAATGATAGCATTATTGACCAGTGGATTCTTGAAAATAAAGAAGGCGCTTCTTATTATTTGCTACAGAAGGCAAAGGTCGCCCAGGACAATAAATCGTTTTTGCTCTATGAAGAGAAAAAATTCATAGAAAAGGATAGTACTATTACAATAATCAGCCTTTATAAATCTGACAAAAAGAGAATCTGGACAAGGACAAAGAGTGGTACAGAAAAGTTCTCTTTTGATTTAACAAGGATTTATCCTGATAGGGTAATTCTTTTCATTACTGACACATACAACTCTTCACCAAGAATGGAGATTCTAAAAGAAAAGGAACCAAAAAAGACATTGAATCTTAAGGAGTGGAGCGGAATTGTAAATTATGAAGTTTCGCCAAATGGAAGATATGTTATTTTTCACGCAAAAAAACCATATAATAACAAACTATGGGATTATATATATTTTATTGATTTAAATACAAATAAGTCCTGGGAATATCTATTTCCATTCTGTTTTTCCTGCAAAAGGGGATGGCTTGAATTGAAAATAGATGATGAAGGCAGGAGCGAAGTGATATATAAAAACGAACATAGAATATTTGATAAAGATGGGAATTTGGTGGATGTATTTGTGAAACTTAATTAAAACAAATAACACAAAAATCAACTATTTTCTGCCTGCCAGAAAAATGTTGATTTTTGCTCATTTTTCAACCATTCCCTGCCAGCCAAAAATTTGTTAATTTTGTATTGACAAACCTCCAAATCCGATTATAATGTTCCTAAAAAAATTATGAGTAGACATCCTTTAAGAATCTCAGGTGAGAATCTTTACCATCACATCTTTGCCTGGGGCAATGACCGCCATCCTGTCTTCAGGTCAGCGTATCATTTTCAAAAATATATCGGCCTATTAGAAAGTGAATCAACAAAGTTCAATGTAGAAGTAATCGCCTATGCCCTTATGGAATGGCATATCCATCTATTTATCTTCGACCAAATGAATAAGGTCTCAGAATTTATGGAAAACTTACATGGTAAATATGCCATATTTTTTAATAAAGAAACAGGTCGTGTTGGACATGTTTTTGGTGAACGCTATAACAATATAATTGTCCAACCAAATATATATGCCTTGTGGCTTTCCCGGTACATCCATCGCCAGGCAGTGGAAGCAGGCATTGTTAAAAATCCAATTGATTATCCCTGGACAAGTTATCGCCAATATATTGGCTTGGAACCAATAAAATTTATAAAACCCAATATAATTCTTGAACAATTTGGCGATTTCAGTAAGGGTCTTAAAGAAATTATCCAAAATTATAAAGATTTTGTCCTTGATGAACAAGAGAAGACCGAGATAGATTGGAATGATACAAGAATCAGGATTATCGGAGATTTAGACTATACGAGGGCGCTGACAAAGAGATTACAAATCACCAAAAAACCAGCGATAGTTAAAGAAATCGTATTAAAGGAACTCAGTAAAAAATTGAATTGCGCTATTGACCGGCTTCTCGCACCAAAGGGAATGGAAGAGAAAAGATTGAGGCGAGAGGCAGTAAATATTCTGGTGAAGGAATATGGGATGAAAATTATTGATATCGCCCGGCTATTAAAAATCTCACGTTTTACAGTAATGAAAATAATCGGTTAAAAATCAACTGTTTTCTGCCTGCCAGAAAAATGTTGATTTTTGCTCATTTTTCAACTATTCTCTGCCTGGCAGGAAATGGTTGGTTTTTGTGTTTATTGTTTTAAAATGCAGATTGGATGGCGAGTGTTGAGAGCACACCTAAAATAAATACTCCTCCTAAACAGCCAAAGACCTTTAGTTTTGCTTTGCCCGGTGCAGATTTTACTGCCTGATAATTCAAATCAACGACTGTTTCTCTATCTGATTCTATCCTCACCTTTACAATCCCTTCCCCATATTTTGCAATTCGCCATAAAGCACCAAGATTGCCGTTTTTAAATTGATACGATGCGGTCTCAATAGAATCCTGAGGAAAGAAACCAACATTATATTCGTCGGGCTTTAATGGATATTTGATTATCGGCGTCTTGCCAATAAAATCGTCATCAACAAAGATAGAGAGTCCTTCTTTTTCTGCCCGAACAGTTAAATAGCCATCATTTAATTGCAGGAATATTAAAAATATCAGCATATCCCATTATACCTAAAAATAGTCTCGGGTCAACACAGGATAGAATTATTGACACTACTCTTTATTTTTGTATAATTTTATATGGATATAAAGGAAAATATCAGAATATTAAAAGAACGGATTGAAAAAACAGCGGTCAGGGTCGGTCGTAATCCAGACGAGATAACCATCGTTGCGGTCACGAAAACAATTCCTGCACAAATCATTATTCAGGCAATTGATTGTGGCATAAATATAATTGGTGAAAATCGTGTGCAGGAAGCGAAAGAGAAGTTTACCATTATCGGTAATCGTGTGCAATGGCATATGGTTGGACATCTGCAGACCAATAAAGTAAAAGATGCATTAAAGATATTTTCCCTTATCCATAGTCTTGATTCTATTAAACTTGCCGAAGAGATTGAAAAAAGGGCAGAAACAACCATTGACTGCCTTATTGAAGTGAATACCTCATCCGAACCAACAAAATTTGGTATAAAACCTGAAGAGTTATTTAATTTTTACGATTCATTAAAACATTTCAAAAAGATTAATGTCCTCGGTTTGATGACCATTGGTCCGGGCTGGGCAATCACTGAGCCTGAGGCTTCGCGCAACTCTTTTAAATTATTGCACGACCTGCGCGACGAACTTACTCAGGCATTTGACCGAAATTTTCCGATTCTATCAATGGGGATGACTTCAGATTTTGAGGTAGCAATTGAAGAAGGTGCAAATATGATAAGGATTGGCACAGCTATCTTTGGACCGAGAAAATAAAATGAAAGACAAGAAAAAATGTATTGAAGAAATAAACTGCCTGAATCAGTGGCGGAGTTATCAATCGACACTCTCTTTTATCCTCTATGTAGCAATAAAGAAATTATTTCCTGATTCACATCTGCGTATTGAACATTCAATGAGTCAGGGTTTCTATTGTCTGCTTAATCGTCCGATTCATGATAAGGACTTAATGGCAATTGATTTAAAGATGCGCGAAATCATCAAAGCAGATATTCCCATAAAAAAGTTTATTCTATCCAAGCCAAAGGCAATCAAGTTATTTGAACAACAGAAACAGAAAGACAAGGTCAGATTCTTGAGAAACATCAATATTAGCAAGATTGTAGTATATTCGCTTGATGGCTATTATGGTTTATATCCGAACCCACCATTTGAAAGAACGACAATGGTAGATAAATTTTATCTTACAAATTTTCCACCAGGATTTATTATTGTTTTTCCCTGCTGGCATAATCTTGATTCTCTACCCCCTTATATTCCCCAGCCTAAACTTGCCCGTATATTTAACGAATATCTTAACTGGGTTCAAATTCTCGGCATTACTGATATTGCTGATTTGAATCAGGCAATAAGGTCTGGTCAGGGCTCAGACATTATCAGGGTGAGTGAGGCACTTCATGAAAAGAAGATTGTCTATATTGCTGACCGTATTACATCAGAAAAGAAAAGGGTCGTTCTGATTGCAGGACCAAGCAGTTCAGGAAAGACAACCTTTACAAAGAGGCTGGCAGTGCAATTAATGGTCAATGGCTACAGACCAATTATGGTCTCCACTGATGACTACTTTCTGCCACACAGTAAAACGCCGAGGGATAAGTTTGGCAGATTGGACTTTGAATCTATCAGGGCTGTGGATATCCCTCTATTGAACAAACATTTACTTTCTATTATTAAAGGTGAAAGAATCCTCATACCAAAATTCAATTTTACTACGGGTCAACGTATCAAAGGAAGAGATGTTCAGCTTCCTAAAAATGGTATTGTTATGGTTGAAGGGATACACTGTTTGAATGAAGAATTAACACCACACATTCCAAAATCCATAAAATTCAAAATTTATATAAGTGCCCTTACCCAGCTCAATATTGATGACCAGAACCGTATCTCAACGACCGACACCAGGATGATGCGTAGAATAGTCCGTGATACACATTATCGTGGTTATACTGTTCATGGTGTTCTCATTCAATGGGGCAGGGTAAGAATAGGTGAAGAACAGAATATCTATCCATTCCAGGAAGAAGCAGACGAGATGTTCAATTCGGCACTGATTTATGAATCTGCTGTTTTAAAAAAATATTGTGTTCCAATTTTAACAAGAATCAAAAAAGGTAGCCCTTTGTATCAAGAAGCAAAAAGATTGCAGGATTATTTTGCATTATTCTATGATCTGCCAGACCGAGATGTGCCATCAAATTCAATCTTAAGGGAATTCATCGGCGGCAGCTCATTCGTATATTAGATACAATCTAAATCAATTATTCGCTACCTACTACTTACTACCTACTACTTACTACTTACTCTTTCACCTACTGCCCTTCCCTATCCACATAGAATTACAACTCCATTTTTCTCTTTGTCTATCTTGACACTCAGTGATTTTTTTATATAATAGGATAATAACAACATAACGGGGTCGTAGTTCAGCATGGTTAGAACGCCTGCCTGTCACGCAGGAGGTCGCGAGTTCAAGTCTCGTCGGCCCCGTTTTCATACCACCTTGACACAAATAAAATTATAGTTATAATTGTCAATGAAGATAATAAAATTTATATTACCAATCCTGTTCTTTTCATTACTTTTTGGACAGGAAGACTACGAAGCACTTGCAGAAAAGATAAAAAAGGTAAGCGAAAACTTACTTGAAGGTTATACCCAGCCATTGATTACCTCATTTGGAACTGGCATATCAACCGGTTTATTCCATACTGCACGCAGCCATAAAACACTGGGGTTTGATATTGGTGTAAGAGTAATGTATATTCAGATCCCTGAATTTGCAAAATATTTTGATGCCAAAGTCTTAACCTGCTCACTGGCTAATAATAATAAACTTGATTATGATTCACTGGTTCTGGATAGCACGAGCACAATATTTGGACCAAAGACCCGAACCGATGTTCCTGTATCAGGCAGTGCAGTTGGAATCCCTCCATATATTCCTGGTGGCTTTGCTCTATCGGGCGTTCCACTGGTAATACCCCAGTTGAATGTTGGTATTATTATGGGCTCTGAACTGGCTATCCGATACCTTCCGTTTACATTTAAAGGTTCAAAAGTCAGTTTCCTGGGTCTCGGTTTAAAACAACATCTTAATGGTTTACCATTTATGAAGACTGTGCCTTTGCCCGTTGATATTGCTTTTGGCGGTGCATTTCAGGATTTTGGAATAGAGGATTCAAATGGCTATCAAATTGTTAATAGCCATACCTGGAATCTACAATTGATAGTCTCTAAGAACTTGATTGCGTTTGAGCCAATGATAGGATTTGGTTTTGAAGGAACAAAGGTCTATTTTAAGTATGACTTTGAATATGAAATTCCTGACACACTACATCCTGGAACGAACATCACAGTCAAAGACAATGTTGACCTTGAACTTATAGCCCAGAATAGTTATCGGGCAATCATTGGATTCACTTTTAAATTGGGAATCTTCTATCTCCATTATGATTATAATCTGGTGCCCCATTATAAAACACATAATGCGATTTTGGGGTTCAGTTTGAGGTAGTCAACACCTAAAAAAGAATCTTTATCTGCCGGGGTTAAATAACAAAAATCATCTGTTTATTTAACTTGACATAGGAATTTTTTTTATTATAATTATAGTTTATAGAAAGGAGGCTAATGCCAACAATAAATCAACTTGTTAGATTTGGACGAAGAAAGGTTGAAGAGAAGAGTCGGGCACCGGCATTGACCGGTAATCCGCAAAGAAGGGGTGTCTGTACCAGGGTCTATACAACAACCCCTAAAAAACCAAATTCTGCCTTGAGAAAGGTTTGCAAGGTCAGAATGACAAATGGTTATGAGGTTACTGCCTATATCCCTGGTGAGGGACATAACCTCCAGGAACACTCTATTGTTCTGGTGCGCGGTGGCAGAGTAAAGGATTTACCCGGAGTCCGTTATCATATTGTGCGCGGTAAATACGATTCAGCAGGTGTTGAAGATAGAAAAAAGAGCCGTTCTCTATATGGGGCAAAACGTCCTAAAGCAGCAGCAACATCTTAAGGAGGTAAAGTGGGTAGAAGAAGAAGGGCAGCGATAAGAAAGGTCCAGCCAGACCCTAAGTTTAATAGCATAATCGTAAGCAAATTTATCAATAACCTTACCTGGGATGGCAAAAAAAGCATTGCCCAGAAAATCTTTTATGGTGCGCTTGAGCGAATTGAAAAGATAACCAAGGAAGATGGGCTCGTGGTATTTGAAAGGGCACTGAACAATGTAAAACCAATCCTTGAGGTCCGTCCGCGCAGGGTTGGTGGAGCAACCTACCAGATACCAATGGAAGTTAGACCAAACCGTAAAGAGAGTCTGGCAATAAAATGGATAATCCAGTCTGCAAGAGAAAGGGCTGAACATGAAATGGAAGAAAGGCTTGCCCAGGAAATAATTGCCGCAAGCAAGAACGAAGGCAATGCAATAAAACGGCGTGAAGAAGTTCATAAAATGGCAGAAGCCAACAAAGCCTTTGCCCATTTCCGCTGGTGATTGATATGAATTTAAAGGCTTTAAAAAATTCTGCACAGATTGTTATCAAGCAGTGCCTCGGTATTACAAAAGGTGAAAGTGTAGTAATTATCACTGATAAGCCATGTAGACAGATCGGTGAGGTCCTGTGGGAACAACTTCCTGATAAAACAAAGTCTTTGCTTGTAGAGATTGCACCCACAGGGGGTCATGGTAAAGAACCACCTCCACTCGCTGCTGAACTCGTAAAAAAATGTGATGCCTTTATCATTCCTACAAGTTTTTCTTTGACCCATACCCGGGCGCGGATTGAGGCAACAAAGTTAAAAATTCGTGGGGCAACAATGCCCGGCATTACTGCGGATGTTATGGTCCGCACCCTTAATGCTGACTACCATAAGATTGCCCGATTAACAAAAACGATGGAAGAACTATTAACCCGCACAAAAGATGTGATTATAAAGACCGGAAAAGATGCAGAACTTTATCTAAATATTAGTTCTCGTAAGGGCCACCCTGATACAGGCATCATTAGAACCCCTGGAAGTTTCTCCAACCTGCCCGCAGGCGAGGCATATTGTGCTCCATTAGAAGATAAATCCGAAGGAAAAGTTATCATAGATGGTTCATTTGCTCCTTTAGGCTTACTTAAAAGACCAGTTACACTTATTATCAAATCAGGTAAAATAGTAAAACTCATTGGCAACAAAGAATTAGAAAGAATTTTTGAAAAGGCAGGTGAAAAAGCAAAGGTTCTATGTGAATTGGGTATTGGAACAAATTACAAAGCAGTAATTACTGGTAATGTCTTAGAGGACGAAAAGGTCATAGGCACTGTCCATCTTGCATTCGGAAATAATCTTGGTTTTGGCGGAACCAATAATGCAAAGATACACCTTGATGGTGTTATCAGAAAACCCTGGGTCTGGTTTGATAATAAATTAGTAATTAAGCAGGGCAAAATTCTAAATTAAATCTTTTGATTTGGTTTTTATTTATTACCCTTCTTACAAACAAAACAATTTCAAAGATTACATTTGAAGACAATAAATCCATTAAGAGTAGAGAACTTTCCCAGATAATCATATCCCGTCCCAAAGAATTATTCAGCGATTTTAACATCATCCAGGATATTAATAGGATTAAACGATTTTATACTGAGCGTGGATTTTTTGATACAAAGGTTGAATCAACAATAAAAGAAATGGAAGAATCTGTAGAGGTTGTTTTCAAAATCATTGAAGGAATACAACCGAAGATTAAAGAAATTAGATTTTTAAATGAAGATAATAAAAGTCTTTATAAATTACTGGTAATTGAAAAAAATGATTTTTTCCTTCAGGAAAGGATAAAAAAGTCTGCAGATGCTATTGAAGCATTTTACAAAGACCAGGGCTATGCATTTGCGCAGGTACAAACCCTTATTGTTCCTGATTCTGGTATATTAATTTTTGATATCCAGAAAGACAAAATATATTACATTAATGATATTGCCATCAAAGGCTTGAAGTTCTGTAATCCATCTGTTGTTCATCATGAAATTGAATTAAAAGAGGGGGATACCTATAGTCGTAAAAAAATCTTAAATAGTCAGTTGCGCATATACCGTTTAGGATTTTTCAGCACTGTTGATATTGACCTGGTCAAAATATCTGATGATACACTTAATATTGTTTTTAATGTACGGGAACTGAAATCAAGAATCTTTAACTGGGGTATCGGCTTCTCCCTTCCTTTAAGCTTTATTATATCTATCGGGCTTGAAGAAATGAACCTTTTTAATGCAGGACATCGCTTTAAGATACAGCCGTCCTTCAAAATAAATATCAAAAAAGAATGGGAAGCAAAGGTTGACCTTTTATATTCAATTGCTTATTTCACAACCCTGAGATTGAGCCCTTCAATCCTTCCATTTTACTGGTATGAAAATAAGCAGGATTTTATTCGCAAATCCTGGGGCAGTGAATTTAGAATTTCAAGAATTTTCAGTGAAAACATTCAGGCAAATATTGCTAATAAATACAAGTATACTGATATAGAGATGAAAACCGAACTGCCTGATACATTCTCCGGCACAACCAATAGTATAAAATTACAATTGATGTACGATTATCGCAATGAATTCTTTAATCCGAGGTCAGGAGTATACTTTGTGCCCCTAATTGAATATGCAGGTGGTATATTTGGTGGCTCAAACCACTATCTGCGATTTGAGGCTGAGGTGCGCCATTTCCAGAATTTTTTGTTGGGTAAAAAAAATATCCTTGCCCAGCGATTAAAAATGGGAATTGTAATCCCCACTGATGGCGTGAGCCTTGATGAAAAATATTATCTTGGCGGACAGTACAGTATCAGAGGTTATCCAGAGAAATCAATTGGTCCGGATTCACTGCAGGATGAACATTATGGAGAAGTATTAATGAATTTTAACCTTGAGGATAGGCTTTCTGTATACAAGAACTTCGGGATAGTGATATTTCTTGATGTGGGTTACATTGATAATAAAGACAATATATTTAGAAATGAATTTTTCAAAACGAGCACCGGTATCGGGCTCAGATATTATACACCAATCGGTCCAATTCGTGCTGATATAGGTATACCCATTACTGACCGGGGAAGAGAATTTTATTTAGGAATATACCACATCTTTTAATCTTATGAAGAAATTAATTGTCACCTTTTCTATTATTGCTGTACTTATAATTGCAGTTATTATTGCAATTAATGTGGTTGATTGGGGCAGATTAACAATAAATATCCTTAAAAAGACCACAGGTTATGATATTACTTATGAGAAGCTGGATGGTAGTATATTCAAGGGATATTTACTACAGAATTATGTAATAAAACTATCTGCGACCGACAGCATCTACGGAAAACAGGTGCAAATTGGTTATCGTCTATCTTTTTTAAGTTTCCGGTTACCAACTCTGTTTCAAATAAATCTCCTGGAGCCGAACATAAATATTAAAGCCAAAAAACCGGGCGCAGAAACAGGCAAATTCAGTATTCCAGCAATAAATCTATCATTGCGCATCAATGTTAAAAACGGCAGGTTAATTTATGAAAACGAAAAATCTTATGAGATAGACCATATTTCAGGATTAATATATATTGATTTCCTGGGGAAAAATTTTTATATCACGACCATGAACCTAAGTTTATCAAGCCCTGATTATCCAATAACTATTTATTCTGCAAATATGTCTGTGAACATAGGCCCTGATAAATTTGATCTGAATTCGTTCCAGATAAAAGGTAAGGGAATAATGTTCCAGGGTAGTGGCCTATATATTATTAAACAGAAAGATTTTTTGCTCAATGTCAAAAATGGCAGCATAGATTTTGACCAGATAGGAATAATACAGGGTAAAGTCAATTTTTCCGGTAAAATACATTTTGCGCGAAATAAATGGATACCATTGGTTCAAGGAAGAGCGCAACAGATTTATGCCTTTGACCAATTTAATTTTGAATCAAATATCCTTGGTGATACAATAATTTTAAATGTATTTGATGGTCAGGCACTCGGAGGAAATTTCTCAGCACAGATAAAATTGCCCAATCTAAAGGAATATGCAATTGAAACGAATTTCCGCAATATTGATATTGCACAATATTTCAAACTCAATAGACCACTTTTGATAAATGGCAAACTCGGTTTTAAAGAACATAAATTTTTTGGTATTATCAACTCACCCGCAGAGAATGGTCTGGCAATAGAGACCCTTTATGTTGCTGGAGTATTTGAAAAAAATAAGATTTTTATTGACACACTCAGTATCAATGAGGAAGACCTAAAACTCGTTGCCAGTGGTATGCTCTATCCAGATATCGCTTTGTGGTTCAATTTAGATAAATTAAATCTTGAAAGACTGAGCGCACTATACCCATTAAAAGGATTTGTATCAGGCAGATGCAATCTCAATGGCAGGTTCAGTGAATTGGCAAATACCTCTTTTGATGCCAACATCGGACTGGTTGATTTTGCTACAGGTGAATTTTATATCAATAGTAGTAAAATAAAATTTGAAAAATTTGTCTGGAAAAAAGGGGTTGAAAATTTAAATGTTGAGATTGATTCATTGTGCTTTAAAAATTATTATTTGCATAATCTTTCGCTGAATATTATTAAAGATACTTTTATACTGAATGCATCTCATCACAGTGATACATTATTAGCATCAGGCAAGATATATGATGACCTAACAGGTAGCATAGATTCTCTGCGACTTGTCTATCACGAAACAGGCGTTGCTAATATTGAGCCAATTTCATTTGATATCCTTAACAAAAAATTAGGTGCAATTCGTCTGCATTTTGCGCAGGGAGAAATTTATGCATCAATTAAAGATGGGCAGATTTCCTTTTTAGACCTCAACCTTGAAGAGTTGAGCACATTCTTTGGTTCAAAAGAAAAAATCAGAGGCAGACTCAATCTAAAATTAGAAAAGAGCACTTTATCAGTTGATGCGCAGAATATATTTTACCGTGGACTGAGTAATGGCAAGGTTTTAATTCGTGGTGATTATTTCAAGAATAAAATCAATATAAAAGAATTATCCATCACTGATGATAATAATCAATCACTGACTGCACAGGGTATCTTTTCTTTAGAAGACTCAAAAATAAATGTGCAATTTAAGGATGTAAGACCCTGGGTCTTTCCTTTTTTGAATTCATTTATGGATAGCCCTGATGGATTGATGAACGGAGAGATAGCTTTCGCGGGCAACTTGAAAGAATTTAAAATGACTGGCGAGGCAGAAGTTAAAAACGCAAGGTTCGGTATAAATCTAATAGGGGCAAGATTTGACTCTGGTTATGCAAAGGTAAAATTCAAAGAAAATCAAATTATTTTTGAATCAATGAAAGCACAGGTCTATTCTGGTAGTCTATTACATTCAACCAATCACAGCTGGGCAACCGGCGGTGGCATTGTTAAATTAGAACCTAAATTTCGCGTGCGTAATCTATATTTTGATTTCAGTTTTCAAAATGCACCATTGCAATATCAAAATTATGCCTATGGTATCGGCACAGGAAATTTTTCAGTAAGTATGAAAAATGAAGTGATGTTCTATAATGGAAATATAAATATAAAAGAAGGAGTCGTCCCTGTTGAATTTGGCACTTATCTTGGAGCGGGTGGTGAAGAAGAAGAAAAAGAATGGCACATAAATCTGAAGTTAAGCGGTGATAGAAATATCTGGCTGCGCAACCGCGATGCAGATATTGAATTTGGTGGTGAGGTCTATGTTATAAAAGAACAAACCCCACTTTATATCTCAGGCACATTAGAAACAAAGCGAGGCAATTATTATTGGTTAAATCACATATTGAAGATAACCAGTGGCAAAATAACCTTTATCCCGCAGGAGGTGATTGACCCGGAACTTGATTTCTGGGCAGAACTGAATACCCGCGAAAGGGACCCGAATACCAACCAGGAAATTAAGATTATTCTCCATTGCACTGGACCAATCTCTGAACCAGTATTTGAATTCTTTTCTGAACCACCTATTTATAGTGAACAGGATATTTTAACCTATATGAATCTTAACATAACCTGGCAGGAACTTGAATCAATGAAACAGGGTGAATATGTAGGTAAGGTCCTTCCCCAGAGCGTGCTTGCCTGGCTTGAAAGTGATGTTTCAAGAAGATTACGTGCATATACCGGACTTGATTATTTCAGGATTGAAGTACCAGTATTTGAATCCGAAGAAAAAACAAAAGTGACTGTAGGTAAATATGTTTCAAGAAATTTATTCGTTACCTACACCTATGATATTACAAGTTATTCCAATGAATTTAATGTAGAGTATTTTATTGATGACCGCAATGAAATCTTGATTAAACGGGATGAAACCGGTGAATATAGTCTCCAGTACCAGTATCGGATAAGATTCTGAAGATTATATACATAAGCAAAAGGATATGGAACAGCAGAATAATAAGAAGGCAATTGAAACAGGGAATGCTGAATAGGTTAAAATGCAGAAAATACACAAAAAACAAGCATCTGGAGATATTGACTTCAGCCATTAAATCAGTATAATAATAGTATTATGGAGGTCAATTTGCGTCAAATCTTTGCAATCTTATTTTTATTGAGCCTTTGTGGTGCAGAGCGAGTTGCGATAACAAGAAACAAAACCTACAATCCACCCCTATTTCCCGAATCTAAATTAAAGATCAATCTTGCAAGTACCAAAGGGATAGAAACGGTCTCTGCAAAACAATTTAAAACAATCCATTTTTTCAAGGATTTTGGACTACCCAGACCATTACAAAAAACAAGGCTACAAAATTTGAATATCCTCGTTTTAAGGGCTGAGTTTGTTGCAGATAATGATTCACTCTCAACGGGCAATGGCAGGATGGATTTGGTCGGATTTGGTTCACCATCAGATGGTTTGTTCTATGACCCACCCCATACGAAAAAATACTTTGAGCGGCAGATGAATTTTTTACACAATTATTACCGGGCAAACTCTTTTGGCCATTGTAATATAAGTTATACAGTGAAACCAGACCGTCCTACTGATAGTTATCAACTTCCCCATAAAATGTCATACTACAGTGGCTTTGACCACTATGACCCAAAGACCGGTATTGTCTGGTTCAATACCTATGCAATGGAGATGGGAATGGTAAGAATAATAGCGGATGCCATTGCCAGTGCAGACCAGGACCCAAGCATAGACTTTTCTGATTATGATGCAATCATTGTCTTTCACGCGGGAACATTGCTCCAGACCGGTATGAATTTTTACAGGTTCTATGATATTCCTTCTGCTACAATTCCGCCTGGTGCATTAGAGTATTATTTAGGTGTTCCTTATATAATCGCCAATAATGGAACCGACACAATCCAGTGTCCAGTAAGCCTTTTGTCTGAAATGGCAAGGGTTGACCAGTATATGGTCGGTGCAATCGGCACCACAGTTCATGAATTTGGTCATGTCCTTGGTTTACCTGATCTGTACGATGTCACAGGATGGTCTAATGGTGTTGGAGCATTTGACCTGATGGGCACTGGTGCCTGGGTCGGAATGCCTGATGCGGGTGTGCCTGAAGGTTCAATTCCGACAAACCTCGGTGCCTGGGCAAGATACTTTTTTGGCCATTATACAAATGACCCGGTCTGGGTTGAACCAATTGTAGTATCACAACCAGAGAGTCTATTGACCTTACGCGCTGCAGAGGTTGATACCACCCAAACAGGTATCGCAAATCAGATAATGATAAAGATTCCTGTTTCATCAACTGAATTCTTTTTAATAGAGAATCGGCAGCAGGATATCAAACAAAAAGATACAATTATTATTGATGTTGAGGATGGTATTCCTATCTATGTGGATAATGGTGAATTTGATTTCTTTTTACCCGGGAGCGGAATTGTAATATGGCACATTGATGATAATGTAATCTATGCAAACTACAGTTATAATACAATACAGGTAGACCCGAAACACAAAGGCGTTGACATAGAAGAGGCAGATGGCATCCAGCACTTTGACGCCTGGGTATATATTGATTCAATTGAATATTATGGTTCAAAATATGATCTGTTCTGGGTTGACGATTCTAATAAGGCAAACCATAAATTTGGTCCATTTACTAATCCGAACTCTGACAGTTATTTTGGTAAATCACTTGTCAACATTGATATATTATCAAAACCTGATACATTGATGAATCTCTCAGTCAATTTTGATATCTTTCAAAAAGGATTCCCTGTGTCTTTACCTTTACGCAGACAGATTCATAGTTTGAGCTATGGAGACCTTGATGCAAATGGTGATATAGAAATTATTGCCACAACAATATATGGTAATATCTATGTATACAATCATGATGGTTCTAATTATGGTTCAACAACTATAGATACGATTACAACTTTTCTTGCGGTTGGCGATATAAATGGTGATAATGCTGAAGATGTTATTTTCGGTTCAGGATTTTATCTGCGGGCACTTGATGGCAAAACACTTGCACCATTACCAAACTTTCCGTTCCGCACCAATGGTCTGCTCCTTGGTGCACCATTATTATTTGATATTGATGGTGACAATAAATTGGAGATTATCTTTGGTTCAGAAGACCGAAATTTATACTGTTTAAAAGATGATGGAACGAATATTCAAAAGTTTCCGCTGTATCTCAATGCCTGGATCTATTCAACACCCTGTGTCTTTGATGAGATGGCGAAAACAATTGGTGTGCTTGGCTCTGATGGCAGGTTCTGGCTCATTAATAAAGATGGGATAATAAAGGAGTTCACCAATTCTCAGCATAATATGTTGACCTATGCCTCGCCTGTGGTCGGTGATATTGATCGTGATGGCAAACCAGAGGCAGCAATTGTTAATGGTTATGGCACTTTTTACATCTATGGTGAGGACACACTAAAACAGAAATTTGAGACCTGGATTGATACAGTCTTTTATTATACACCGGCACTTTCAGATATTGACCGCGATGGTTATCTTGAAATTATTTCACCCAATAGTAGCAAAGCACTTTATGTTTTTAATCGCAATGGCACAGTAGAAAATAATTTTCCACTCAATACAGATGAATACATTTATTATCCGCTATTAATTGCCAATCTTGATACAATTATTGGTGAGGAGATTATCTTTGGACTCGGACCAAAAGATACATTGAGTTCAGGAAATCTGAAGATAATCTATAATCGCAATCGCGAATTTAATTTTTCTCCCCTGTTTGGGGATGGGGGATTCTCTTCACCCGGTTTTATTGCTGACATTGATAAGGATGGTGATTTAGAGCTTGCCTGTGGTAGTGATTCTGGAAAGATATATATCTGGGACTTTCCTGGCACGAGCGTTTCCTGGTCTGGTTATATGAACTCCAATAAAAACTGGGGTCTCTATACTGGAATATACCTTGAGCCTGCCCAATTTGACAGACTGCTCGGTTCATTTTATATCTATCCCTCACCAGTAAAGATACAGGGCACAGTTAGATTTTATCTTTATGATGATGCAGAAGTAAAGATAGATATCCTGGATATCACTGGACACAGGATTGGCGGGATGAAACTTATATCACCTGTCGCAAACGAATATAATGAAATATATTTTGACTTTAAGAACCAGTCAAACGGAGTCTACATTGCACGGATTGAGGCAAAAAATAGTAGTAAAAGAGAAGTAAAGTTTGTAAAATTTGCTGTGTTAAAGTAAAAAATCTTTTAAAAAGGAGAATTATGCTTTTAAGTTTAACCTTAATCCTGTTCCAAGGGATGAATCCAATTATTGCCTCGGCAATTATGCCGGGCTGGGGTGAATTGATACTACAGAGAAAGAATGAAGCACGCACATTCTTTATTATTGAAGGTTCACTTTGGTTTTCATACTACACATTTAATTATTTCGGTCATAAAATGGAACAATCTTCCCGGATATTTGCATTTGAACATGCCGGTGCAAATCCGCTCCGCAATGACCAGGAATACTTTGATAATATTGAAGACTATATTTCTTCTGACATTTATAACATGCTTGTGGAAAGGGATGCAAGTCTATACTACCCTGATGACCCTGTGAAACAACAGGAATATATTCAGAAATATGGATATTTCGGCGATGACCAGTGGGAATGGGATACCTTGACAAACCAGACAACCTACTGGCAGAAGCGGAAGAGTGCAAGAGAGAACCTCAGGCGTGCATCATTTATGACAGGCTTTATGCTTATCAATCGCCTCGTTTCCGTGTTGAATGTTGCAATATTCAAGCAGGAATCAGGATTAGGGCTGGATGCAGAACCAGGTAAAATAGGCATATCTTATAAATTCTGATAACAGCAAACCTTTCGGGCTTGTGTGATAAAATTGACCAGAATTTTTGTAGTCGCCCCATTTATGAGGCAAAGGAATTTTTTACATTCTTAATAGCACGCCTGCCCAGGTAAAACCAGCACCAAAGGAGACCAATAAAACATAATCACCTTTTTTGATTTTACCTTCAGCAAGTGCTTCATAAATAGCAATGGGTATGGATGCAGCTGATGTATTGCCATATTTATCAAGATTTACATATACTCTTTCCATTGGTATATCAAGCCTCTTTGCGGTTGCCTCAATAATCCGCATATTTGCCTGATGTGGAATTAAAAGTGCAATATCTTTTGATGATACATTTGCCCTTTTTAGGGTGTTAATTGCTGCTTCAATCATTGCCCGCACTGCAAGTTTAAAGACTTCATTCCCTTCCATTTTTATATAATGGAGCCTCTTTCTTACTGAATCTTCAGAGGCCGGAATTCTTGAACCGCCTGCTGGCTGGTGTAAGAGTTTCCAATCCGCACCTTCTGATGCAAAGTGTGTAGCAATTATTCCCTGATTGTTGTCATTTGTTTTTTTAACAATTACTGCACCTGCCCCATCACCAAATAATACACAGGTTGAGCGGTCTGTAAAATCTGTTATTTTAGTCAATGTCTCAGCACCGATGACAAGGATATTATCATAGCCATTCTTTACCATTGAATCTGCAATGCCCAGACCATATAAAAAACCACTACAACCCGCAGAAATATCAAATGCCATAATCTCCCGTGCGCCGATCTGGCTCTGAACAATGCAGGCAGTGGATGGAAAAAGCATATCCGGGGTTGCAGTTCCTAAAATTATTACCTCTATCTCTTCAGGTTTTATACCGGCATTTTTTATTGCCTGCTTTGCTGCAATCACTGCCAGATCACTCGTTGCCGTCTTTTCGTCTGAAATGTGGCGCTCCCTTATGCCGGAGCGCGTCCTTATCCATTCATCAGAAGTCTCCACAATCTTTTCAAGGTCAAAGTTGGTCAAAATTTTTTCAGGGACATAAATACCAATACCTGCAATATATGCATTCATTTCTTTAACACCTTTCGTATTTCTTCAACAATATTGGATTCCACACATCGCATTGCCATCTTTATTGCATTTTTTAAAGCATTTGCTGATGAATGGCCATGGCATACAATCACCACACCATTTACACCGAGGAGTATACCACCACCATACTCTTCATAACTGAATTTCGCCTTCAGGTCTTTCATTGCCGGTTTCACTAAAAATTGTCCGAATTTCCGTCGCATCGCATCATCTACAGTCTCTTTTAACATATGCCAGATTGCATCCACAATGCCCTCAGAATATTTCAACAAGACATTTCCCGTAAATCCATCAGTCACAATCACATCAGCAAAACCTTTCATTAAGCTGTTTCCTTCTATATTTCCAACAAAATGGATATTGCCTTCTTTCAATAACTGATAAGCCTTCTGCCTGATCTCATCACCCTTCACACTCTCAGAACCAATATTTAACAGCCCTATGCGCGACTCATCTTTTCCCAGGGCAACCCTGGCAAAAACTCCACCCATAATTCCATAGTAGAAAAGGTCAATGGGCTTTGGTTTGATATTTGCACCAACATCAATCAATATTGAATAACCAGATTCAGTAGGTAAGGTAATTCCCAGTCCGGGTTTTGAATTTTCTTCAATGGGACCCAATTCAAAAAAGCTGAAGCCCATCATTGCACCAGTATTACCCGCACTAACCAGACCATCAATCTCTTTATTTTTAAGCATACTGAATAGTATTCCCATAGAAGAACCCTTTTTCTGTCTTACTGCCACTGTGGGAATCTCATGCATACCAATGACCTCTTCAGCAATCCGATATTCAAATCCCAAACTCCTCACTTCCTGCTCATACTCACCCTTACCCACAACAATGACCTCTTGTCTATTTTCTTCTTTTAATAATCTTAAAGATTCAAGTTCGCTGGTGGGCGCATTGTCTGAACCCATTAAATCAAAACCTAATTTCAAGATTACCTCACTTGTATTGATAGACAAAACACCGGGTCTTTAGATTTCTTATGATACCCACAAACTATGTTCTTTCTTTTTCTTCTTTTGGTGAAACGACCAGGGTATCTTTGTAATTGCCGCATACCGGGCACACCCGATGGGGCAGTTTTGGACTATGACATTTTGGGCATTCAATATAGTTTATCGGCGCCATTTTGAACTGAGAACGCCTTTTATTCTTTCTTGAATGTGAATGTCTCCTTTTTGGAACGGGCATATTTTAACTCCTTTTTAAATTAGCCGGGATACATATTCAATGACTTAAACCATTTATTAAGAGATTCCATTCTCTTTTTCTTATCTTCAGGCAGAACAAATGGTCTACCCCGACAGTCAATTATTATTCCCACAACTCCACCATTAAGAACCGCTTCTACAGCCTTGCCTTTGCCATTACCAACATCAAAACCGCGTTCAGGCTGAAGGATAAACTTTATCTTTTTTTCTACGGGTAATGGAATAAGGTCAACATCACCAAACTTTATCGTCTTCTCACTCACACCTTTTTCATCCTCAATCTTTACTTTTAAAACATTAACTCCTTCCCGACCCTCACCCACTGGTGCAATACAATATCCTAATGGCACGAGACAATCTTTATTAAATACCTCTGTCGCAGATTGTTCATGGACAGTAGAAAGAACACCTAAATGAGGCATCATAAATATGGAATCAACTGCAAGTTTTGTAATACCCTGGGGTAAAAATGCATCAATCATCATCAATGCTGCCTGATTACGACGGGGTGCGTGCGAAAGAATGCCACCTGAACCAATTAAAAGATTTAATGCCATTAAATCAATGAGCGTCTCACCAGTCATAGTCTGGGCAAATGTATCAGATATTGTTCGTTCTTGCTGCACGCCCTTTAAACCCACTGCCATTGATTTGTGCTGTTCAAATGCAAGTCTCAATGCCTCACGTGCGATTGCCTGCTCAATCTTTAAATCCTCAAGTGTATGAGGGATAGTCGTAGGCCTTATCATCTTATTCCTGATCCTGTTTCGCAAATCCCTTTCTTCAATTTCAAAAGGTAACCAGCGAATAATATTATCAATTCCGGTTTCAGCAAGAACATTACTGACCGAATAAGACATTCCCAGATTGGCACTGACAGTACGATTAAAGACACCTTGAAACACAGAAAATACATCTGTAGTTGCTCCACCAATATCAACACCGATGACTGTGATATTCTCTTTGCGCGCCACTGTTTCCACGAGCAAACCCACTGCACCTGGGGTCGGCATAATCGGCACATCGGTCATCTCCATAAGTTTTTTATAACCTGGGGCGTGTGCCATTACATGCTCCATAAACTGGTCGTGAATCTTGTGCCGTGCAGGATTGAGATTCTCTTTTTCCAGCACGGGCCTGATATTTTCCACTACTACAAGGGCAGTATTCTCTTTTAAAATATCCAGTATTGCCTGGCGTGCATCTTTATTACCCGCATATATTACTGGCAATCTATAGCCAAAGCCAAATCGCGGCTTTGGGTCTGCTGCCCGAATAAGTTCTGCAAGTTCTACAACATGGGATATTGTTCCACCATCTACTCCACCTGAAAGTAGAATCATATCCGGTCTTAGATTTCTGATTCTTTCAATCTTTTCATGGGGAAGACGGCCATCATTTGACGCAATCACATCCATTACTATTGCACCGGCACCAAGTGCCGCACGCGCTGCACTCTCCGCAGTCATTGTGAGCACAACACCAGCCACCATCATTTGTAATCCACCACCAGCAGATGAAGTAGAGACATAAAAATCCACACCCTCAGAATCCCTTACCTGTTTAATAATATTTTCACCATCAAGTATCTTCACATTTGCCAGTTCTTCAACTTCACGCACTGCGTTCAATACACCCCTGGTTACATCCTCAAATGGTGATTCTACAGTGGTTGGTGCCTCACCGCGCACAATCAAACGATATTCCTCTCCCCTTTTTTCAATCAATATTGCTTTGGTCGTGGTACTTCCGCAATCAGTGGCGAGTATTCTTTTCGGCTCTTTTATGTTCATACCGTTCCTCCTCAAGATGTTCAATTTCACAAATCAACCTTTCAATATTATTACGGTCCTCTAACATTGCTGCAATCTCTTCATATTCTTGATATGTAAAGAATGCCCGATAAAATGGTTGCATAAAGATCATTAACTGATTGCCCAAAAATGTCAGTGGTTTTGATGACTCTAAAAACACAATTGCTATTGTTGACAATCTCATATCAACCACGCGACGGGCAATCTTATTGATTAAAAATTTTTTTCTTTCTTCAGTTATTTCAAATCTTACTTCTGCCATTTTAATTTTAATTCTTTTACTGCGCGGACTTCATCCAGACGCCTTACTGGCGTATTGTGTGGTGCAGACTTCAAAATTTCAGGATTTTGTTTTGCCTCCTGAAAAATCTGCTTCATTATTTCAATAAATTGTTCAAGTGTCTGCAGGGATTCGCTTTCAGTCGGTTCAATCATCAATGCTTCACTCACAATGAGTGGAAAATAAACCGTGGGTGCATGGAAACCAAAATCAAGCAGGCGCTTTGCTACATCTAATGTCTTTACCCCATAATCTTTTAAATTTTTACCAGATAGAACTCCCTCATGCATGCAGAATCCGGGATAGGGAAGATAATAATAATCCTTTAAAGTCTGGATTATATAATTGGCATTGAGAATCGCGGCACGGGAAATTTTATTGAGCCCTTCACTGCCAATTATTCTTAAAAATGTATATGCACGCACCATTATCAAAAAATTCCCAAAGAATGATTGCACCTTACCAATGGAATCAGGAAGACTATAATCCAGATAATATGTTCCCTGTTCTTCTCTAATAACTGGAACAGGTAGAAATTGTTCAAGTTTTTTCGTCACTGCAACTGGTCCAGAGCCCGGACCTCCGCCACCATGCGGTGTAGAAAATGTTTTATGAAGATTAAAGTGGACCGCATCAAAACCAAGGTCACCTGGTCTAACCAGACCGAGCAGGGCATTCAAATTAGCACCATCAAGATATAAAAGGCCACCTTTATTATGAACAATTTCAGAGATTGTTTTAATATTTTTTTCAAAGAGCCCTAAGGTATTTGGATTGGTAAGCATCAATCCTGCCACCTCTGGCGTCATCAGTTCATTCAGTTTATTTATATCTACAAGGCCCTGTGCATCTGAGCCAAGTGTAATAGGTTTGAATCCGGAAAAATTCACACTCGCAGGATTTGTGCCATGTGCAGAGTCCGGAATCAACACATACTTTCTTGGTTCGCCTTTTTTATTAAAATATGACTTAAATATACTGATTGCAGTAAATTCACCATGCGCCCCTGCTGCTGGTTGAAGGGTTATTGCTTCAAGATTTACAATCTTTTTTAAATATTCACCGAGTTCATACATCAATTTCAATGCACCCTGTACCGTTTTTTCAGGTTGTAGTGGATGGAGATATGCAAAACCAGGGTAACGGCTCGTCTCTTCGTTAATTTTGGGATTATATTTCATTGTGCAGGAACCGAGCGGGTAAAAGCCTTTATCAACATGGTGGTTAAGAATAGAAAGATTGATAAAATGGCGGACTATTTCTGGTTCACTAACCTCAGGGAGAAATGCAGGCTCTTTGCGTCTGAACCTTTCAGGTATATTTACAGCAGGGACATCAAGATGAGGAAGTGAATACCCTTTTCTACCTGATTTTGAAATTTCAAATATGAGTTCCATCAATGTCTGACTGCCTTTATAAAATTCTTAAATGACCGGTCATAGGTTCTTTCAAAGTCTGCAGGAAAGCAGCAAGCCGGCAGTTCATTATGTTTTAAATGGTATCGCAAACAATCACAGCATCTGCCCTTTCTTGAGCATGGCTCGTATGTGCAGGTGCAATCCTTTTTGTTCTTTTCTAAATTGCATTCCATAACCAATTATATATAATTTCTGCGTTATGTCAACCGTATAAATTCCTTGCATTACCATCCTCTTAACCACACATCCACGTATCCACTCATTTTCAATTCTTTTTAAATCCTCCCTGGATAATAATGAAAAATGGGGTGGTCCATAAGCCGGGTTCTGTTTTAGATAGCCATTTATCTGGGTCTGATGTCACCATCAGACTCAAGCAACCTACCTGTCCCTGAGCGGGCAACCTCATCGGGACCATTTGGTTTTGCTTCGGATGGGGTTTGCTCTGCCCCTGATGTCACCATCAGAGCGGTGGGCTCTTACCCCGCCTTTTCACCCTTGCCCGCCAAAAAGAAGAGCGGGCGGTATATTTTCTGTAGCACTTTCCGTAGTCGTTTGGCAAACCAAACAACCCCTTCCTGTTAGGAAGCATCCTGCCCTGTGAAGCCCGGACTTTCCTCCCTGCACTTTTCAATGCAGAGCGGCTATCCAACCACCCCACTTAATATATTATAAAATCTTTTTTGTAAATGTCAAGATAACAAAGAATGGTCTATGGTTATTGGGCGTGGATGCTGGTATGGTCATAGGGCGTATCAGCCCTTGATTTTTAAAATGGCTGAATTATAATATATTTATGGAGGTACTATGTCTTTCAAAAAAAGTCTTTTATATCTATTGATATGCCATATTCTTTGTGCAGGCATTGTTCAGGCATATACTTATAATGTGGGACCTGGTATGCCTTATGATAGCATTGGCGCAGTGCCCTTAGAATCATTGAATCCTGGCGACACTGTTAAAATCTATTATCGTTCAACACCATATTTTGAAAAATGGGTAATCGGACGCACAGGTACGGCAAATGCACCAATTGTCTTTTCTGGCGTTCCTTCAGGAGGAGGTGCTTTACCAGTAATTGATGGCAGAAATGCAGTCACCAGGCTCCAGCTGGATTACTGGTCTGAAAATCGTGGTATAATAAATATTGGTGGCTCAAGCATTCCGAATCAGATACCGAATTATATCATTATTGAAAACTTAGAGATTAAAAGTGCAAGAACACCTTATTCATTCTATGATGACCAGGGTAATCTAACAAGTTATGCGAGCAATGCCTCAACAATCTATGTTGTAGAAGGGAGTAATATTACAATAAGAAATTGTATTCTCCATGATTGCGGTAATGGATTTTTTGTTGCCCATCAGGGGAAGAACATCCTCGTTGAAAAATGCTGGATTTATGACAATGGCATTGAAAGCAGTATCTATGAACACAATAATTATACTGAGGCACAGGGTATAATCTTCCAGTATAATTATTTTAGCAATCTTCGCGCTGGTTGTCTGGGCAATAATCTCAAAGACCGTTCATCAGGGTGTATAATAAGATACAACTGGATTGAGTGTGGCAATCGCCAGCTTGACCTGGTTGATTCAGATTATCCCGAAATATACAATGATACATCCTATCGTAAGACATTTGTCTATGGTAATATTTTGATTGAGCAGACCGACGAAGGCAACAGTCAGATTGTTCATTATGGTGGTGATAGTGGAGATACCACACATTATCGGCATGGCAAACTCTATTTTTATAATAATACCATAGTCTCAAAGCGCTCAGGAAACACAACACTCTTTAGATTATCAACCAACCTTGAATCTTGTGATGCAAGGAATAATATATTTTTTGTCACTGCTTCAGGCAATCGTCTGGCAATGCTTGCAGAGAATGGTTATCTTGTGGTCAGGCATAACTGGCTCAAGCCTGGATGGGTAGTCTCCCACAGCACATTTCAGGGAACATTTATTGATTCAGGAGGAATAATAACTGGTAATGAGCCAGGTTTTGTAAATTTCAATAACGAAGATTTCCACCTGATTTCTACATCCCAGTGTCGCGATGCAGGCACAGTCCTTGCTCCTGAGGTACTTCCCAATCATAATGTAATCTATCAATACATAAAACATAGACAATATGAAAATCGTCCCAACGATGGAATTTTTGACATTGGTGCCTTTGAATATAATGCGGGTGGTGTAGTAAATGAGTTTGATGCAGAAATTAAATCAGAACTGTTACCAACATATATAATTAACAAAAATCTTCAATTTCCCATCCCTTCAGGTGATATGGTTATCAGTATTTATAACTGTCGGGGTGAACTCATACATAGTTCTAAAATACTGAATGGTCAAAGATACACCTGGGAAAGCAAAGACCTGTCAGCGGGCGTATATTTTTATCTCTTAAAGAACCTGAACAGTAAATTTCAGAGCCATGGTAAAATAGTAATAGTCAAGTAAAATCATAAATTCAATTTTGTAACTATTGACAACTATTATTTTATGAGTATAATACTCTATTATTTAAAAAGGAGGTACAGTGACAAATTTACATTTTAATTTTAAAGATGTTTTCCGCGCAGGAAGACTCGGTTTTAGTGCGAAAAAGATGTGGATAAGTTTCCTTGGCTTACTGGTCAGCTTTATTGGCTATGCAATATTCTCATATCTTGCCTTTCTGGCAGCTGGTTTTGAAATAAGTGAAATCTGGTCTTATTATCGGCTGGTGCCATTTTATAGTCAGGAAATGAGCTTTCCCTGGTATTCCTGGGTCTTATGGATTGTCGGAATTATCTGGTGGCTCTGTGTCGCACTGATTGCCGGTGTCGCTATCTCAAAGGTTACTTACGAACAATTAAAAGGCGATGAATTTTATGAGATAAAAGAGGCAGTAAAATTTGCCTTAAAAAATGGTAAATCAACAATAATGGCGCCCCTGGTATTAATCATCTTTATGATTTCATTAATAATAATGGGCATAATACTGGCATTGATAACCTGGATACCGTACTTTGGACAACTATTCTTTTCCATAATGGCAATCCCTGCATTCTTTGTTTGCATTTTTATCCTCTATTTAGTTATCGTAACGGTTGTTGCGCTTTCGATTGGTCCATCAATAGTCGGGACCACTGGTAATGATACCTTTGATACACTATTTGAATCGTTTTCTGTGATAAATGACCAACCCTGGCGTTTCATAACTTATGAATTTCTATTAAAGATTGTGATGATTATTGGCGTCGGTATTCTCGGGTTCTTTGCCGCAAAGGCAATCTTTTTATGCTATTCTGTGATTGGCATCATTGTCCCGGCAGAAAAGATTGGTAATCTATTTACCAATGCTGCGTACTATGTTAAATTGTTCATTCCTCCTTTTTGCCCTGAATCAATTCAGAATTTCATTACTGGATACATTGAATGGATTGGCATGCCCAATCTACTCTTCCCTCCCGAATATGTTGCTGCTTATGAAGGCTGGGCAGGAGCAATTGCTTCTTTTATACTGGGTATAATTTACTATTTTATTATACTCGGCGTAATGTCACTCGGTTGTTCCATATACTGGGCAGGAAATACGCTAATATTTACAGTCCTTGTTAAGAAAAAAGACGACAAGAACCTTCTTGAAATAAAAGAAGAGGTATTTGAGGAAAAGAAGGAAGAAGAAAAGGTTGAGGAAAAGGAAGAAGAGAAAAAGAACAAAAAATCGCGCAAAAAAGAAGAAGAAACAACCGAAGAAAAGCAAACCGAAAATAAAACAGAATAAGATAGTCAGTTTTTCATCTGCATAATTATGCTACAGTGGAGTGATAATATCTCCACTGTAGCATAAATATACTATATAAACTATGAAAAGTGGCTATGTAGCAATTATTGGTGAGCCTAATGTTGGTAAATCCACATTACTCAATCGTCTTATAAATACTAAACTTTCTATTGTTAGTAATAAACCACAAACAACTCGTAAAAAAATCCTGGGGATATTGACTGAAGCAGATTGCCAGTGTGCATTTCTTGATACACCTGGTATTTTTGAACCAGCCTATGAACTCCAGGAAAAAATGGTAGCAAAAGCAAAAGAAGCAATACAGGATGCTGATATTATAATCCTGGTCATTGAGCCATTTTTAAAATCAGACAAACTTCTTCTTAACTTTGGGCACCTGTTCAAGGGAAAAACTCTGTTCATTGCCATTAACAAAATTGATTTAATAAAAAAATCCGAGTTATTGCCGCTCATAGAAAAACTTAAAGACTATAATGCAAAACAGATATTTCTCATTTCTGCATTGAATGGCGATGGTGTCAATGACCTGAAAAAGGCAATCTTTGAAAAACTTCCTGAAGGGCCATTGCTATACGAACCTGACCTGCTCTCAGACCAGCCCGAACGATTTTTTGCCAGCGAATTCATACAGGAAAAATTGTTCCAGTATTTAAAAAAAGAGATTCCATATGCAACCTGTGTAATGATTGAGGAATTCAGAGAAAAAGATTTGGGCAAGACATATATTCGGGCAACAATATATGTAGAAAAAAAGACGCAAAAAGCAATTTTGATTGGCAAGGATGGCAATCTGCTAAAAAAAATCGGCAGCGAAGCACGAAAAGAGATTGAAAATTTTCTTGGCAGGGAAATCTATCTTGACCTGTGGGTAAAAGTGAAAGAAAAATGGCGTAAAGACCAAAAATTTTTAAAAGAGCTTGGCTATTAATCTGAATAAATCCTTAAATAGTAATTAGTTAAATATTATTATTTTAACCATTTAACCAGTTGTCATTTAAACAACAAAGGGGGTTGTATGGAAATAAAAAAGATAAAGATTATTCCTTCTCAGGGAATAAATGTGATATGCGGTCAGACACATTTTATCAAAACTGTTGAAGACCTGTATGAAGCCCTGGTAAATTCTGCTCCTGAAATTAAATTCGGGATTGGATTCTGTGAAGCCTCAGGTCCCTGCCTCGTGCGATACGAAGGCAATGAGCCTGAACTTGTTAATCTGGCAAAGGAATACGCATATAAAATTGGTGCCGGACACTTTTTTATTATCTTTCTTAAAAATGCCTACCCTTTAAATGTTCTTGATAAAATAAAGAATTGCCCTGAAATTCTTAATATCTTCTGTGCCACTGCCAATCCTGTGGAGTTGTTGTATGTTGAGGATGAACAGGGTAAGGGTATTATTGGCGTGATTGATGGCTTTACTTCAAAGGGTATTGAAGACGAAAAGGCACGTAAAGAACGGTATGAATTTTTAAGAAAGATTGGTTATAAACTTTGAACTATTCGCCAAAATATTTCTGATTTACCATCTTTATAAATTCTTGCTGCTCTTCAGGTGTAAGTTCATAAACTTCATAGACCGGGTCTTTATTTATTTCTTCTGGTTTTTGCTGGGCAACCTCTTTTTGTGCCGGTTTGAAAAACAGAAAGTAGATTATACCTATTGCACCAAGGGCACCAGCAGCCACTGGCAGAACAATACGGAAAGGAAATGGTGATTTAGGTTTTGTGAGTGAAATCTGCTCATGAACAGAGACCAAAAATTCTTCCCAGTACATCTCATCCTCTTCAAAATCCGGGCAGGAACAGCAGACATCAATACAATGACTGAGGAACTGAAATTCTTCGGCACAGGCAGGGCACTGATTGATATGATTGATTAAAATTTCTTTTTCTTCAGGGTCCAAATCACCAATAATCAAATCAACAATACGTTCCTGTATTTCAAAGCAATTCATACCTTCCCCTTGAGATAATTTTTTAGATTTTTAACAGCAAGATGATAGTTTACCTTCACTGTGTTAACCGGTTTTTTCAATATTGCGCTGATCTCCTGATAAGGTAGATCTTCCAATGCCCGTAATGTAAAGACACTCTTCTGCACCTCAGGTAACTTTGCAATGGCATTATAAATAGTATCTCTTAATTTTTTGTTCTTATATCGTTCAACCGGGTCATCCTTTGGCACATCTAAAATTTCATCTTTTATCTCCTCGCTCGGATGAGTTTTTTTCATAAAATTTATACAATTGTTCACCGCAATTCTATATAACCAGGTTGTAAATCGCGAACGCCCATCAAAATTCTTTATGTTTCTATATGCCTTCAAAAATGTCTCCTGTGCCATATCCTTTGCATCATCATAATTCTTTAACATCTTATAACAGAGATTATGTATCTTGACCTCATGCCTTCGCACAAGTTCATCAAAAGGCTCCACATTGCCAACCTTAACAAGTTGCACGAGTTCTTCATCAGAAAGCTCCTTATATTTTGACAACCTTGTCTTAATTTCGTTTACCTGTTCTGTCACTTATTCCTTCTTTTTAAGATAATGATATATCTCGTTCCTTAATATACTGATTGGTTTATGCAAATTTTCTGCAATCTTTTTTAAATCTCTGTATTCTATAGAAAATTTTCTATTTTTGTTATACTCAAAAATTTTTATATTTACCTCTCCCCAGGGAGTGGAGACCTTTTTAATCGTCCGTCTCAATTTTAATCGTTTCTGATGCGCCATTCTAATGCCAAGGGTGGTTGTTTCATTGAAGATTATGTCTATTATTTTTTGATTATAACCATCCGTAAGCACGGTAAGAAGAATCCCTGGTCTTGATTGCTTCATTATAACAGGTGTAATGAATACCTCAAGCGCACCTGCCTGATATAATCGTTCCATAACAAGTTCAAAATCCTGAGGGTTCTGGTCATCAATATTGGTCTCAATGACCAGACATTCATCAACAAGTAATTCATCAACTTCACCGAGGTATGCTCGCAGCAGATTTGGATAACCATCAATCCTGTTTGTCCCGGCACCGAGCCCAATCTGCTCAATCTTTTTGAATATCACTGTATCAGTAAATTCAGCAATTGTACTCAATATGGCAGCAGCAGTTGGTGTGGTCAGTTCAAACGAAACGGGCACGAATTCTACTGGTGCGTCCCTTAACAATAGGGCAGTTGCCAGATTGAATGCAGGCATCCATCCTTCCACGGTCTTGATCAAACCTTTACCTGCCTTTAATGGTTTGGAATAGACTTTATCAACCTTTAAAAAGTCTAAGGCAACGAGTGCTCCGGTAATATCAAGGATTGTATCAACATCAGCGAGTTCGTGCAGATGCAGATGCCTTGAACCATGAACCTTTTTTTCTGCATCAAAGATTCTATTAATAATTTTTATTGCATCTTCTTTTATAGAATCTTTTAACCTGCTTTTTTTGACCAAAGGAATAAAATCGTGTTCACGAACAATCTTTTTTGTAATAAATGTTATCTGCTTCGCCTTTATCCCCTGATGTATAACCGACTCTACTTTTATGTGCAGGTCTGGAATAAATTTCAGTGTTTTTTCAAGATAATCTCTTTTTACACCGAGGTCAATCAAAGAACTTAGTATCATATCACCACTTGCGCCAAGTATCGGGTCAAAATATATTACTCTCATTGGTATAATTCTATCCGAATCAAGGAAAATTTCAATACTTTTATAATCACTAACAACCTTTCTGACTAACACTTGATATATTGAACAATTTGAATAAAATAGTTTATGGAACAACAAAGAAAGGCATACACTTATGCCCTAATTGTGGTATTGTTCTGGACCACGGTTGCCTCTGCATTTAAAATAACCCTTCGCTATTTGAATTTTATCCAGCTCGTATTCTGGTCTTCATTTATTTCAATGCTCATACTTTTCTTTATTCTTCTCATTGAAAAAAAATTTGTTCTTTTTAAAGAATCCATAAGAAAATTCTGGTTAAATTCTTTGCTCCTCGGTTTTTTAAATCCTTTTTTATATTATCTTGTTCTTTTCAAGGCATATTCATTATTACCTGCACAGCAGGCACAACCATTAAATCAGACCTGGGCAATCGTTTTGGCATTATTATCTGCAGTCATATTAAGACAGAGGATAGGCTTCAGGAGTATCATCGCCCTTGTTATAAGTTTTTTTGGTGTGCTTTTGATTTCAACCCGCGGCGAATTGACGGCCTTAAAATTTCAGAGCCTTTCTGGAGTTCTGCTTGCATTAGGCAGTGCCTTTATCTGGGCATTCTATTGGATTTATAATATCCGTGATAAAAGAGAAGAGATTGTAAAATTATTTACGAATTTTATATTTGGCACAGGTTTTATATGCTGTCTGATGCTCATTTCAAAACAGAATTTCTTTCCGAACCTATCAGGAGTGCTCGGCGGCATCTATATAGGAATCTTTGAAATGGGTATCTCTTTTTACTTCTGGTTAAAGGCACTGAGCCTTTCAAAGACCACTGCCCAGATTGGTAATATGATTTATCTTGTTCCTTTTCTTTCACTTATCGTTATAAGATTAACTGTTGGCGAACAGATTCTACCCGCAACAATTTTTGGACTGGTGCTCATTGTCCTCGGCATCTTTATCCAGCAATATCAATAGAAAGAATAACGGCATTTAACCTGATAAAAATATTTACAAAAATATGATTACTCGTAATAAATTTGAATCTGGTCAGGATTGGAAAAATTTAAACAATAATATACTTGATATTAAATAAAGGGCACTCGTTGTAAAGAAAGGTGGTCCATATGATAGATGTTCAATCAATATACCACCAATACTTGCACTCAAACCTCTGCCTGCGGTCCAGGCAATGATTAAAAGGGCATTGGTTAAAGGCTGTTCATCCTTATGAACTTTTTCCATTGCAAAATTTGTAAACAGTGGCTGTGCCATATTCATCAATGCAGCACGAATCAAAAAAGAGCACACTGCAAGGGAAAGATTTCTGGTAATGCCCATAATAATCAAAAATGGGATAGAAAAGATCTGAGAAAAAAAGACCGTCCTTATTTTGCCAATCTTTTCTGAAATCAGCGGTGCAATGAGTAATCCGGTAATCATCAAAAATTGAGAAATGCTAAAATAGATGCCGATGAGATTTGTCGGAACCATTAGCCAGTTTTTGAAATACAAATTTATAAAAGGAATGCTCAAGCCTGCACCAAGCCCGGTAATAAGATTGGGCAGAAATAACTTAACGATTATTGAACCCTTTGTTTTGAATTCAAAAAATCTTTCTACCTGTTCCTGCCTTTGCTCAATCTTTTCATTTATCATTAAATAAGGAATAAATGCAATCATTACCAGTCCACCAAATATATAAAGCGTATAGCGATATGTCAGGTTTGCCAAAAGACCAAATCGTTCAATAATTCCAGGCAAGATTCCACCGAGGATACTACCTATTATGCCTGCCACGAGTGCTGCAGCAAAGTTCAAACTAAAAAGATAAGGCCTTTCCCTGGGAGTTGAATTGCGCATAAAAAATGGTGCTGCAGTCACCTGAAAAAAGACCGATGCAATCCCTGAAATCAAACTCGCCCAGATGATTGTTGAATAATGTGTGGTGGATACCTGTAAAAAATAACAGACAAGTGCGACTGGTGTGGATAATAATAGTATTCTTTTGATAGAGATCCGCTTAATTATAATAGAAGCAGGGATCGCCATTATGAGTGTTCCTACTGTGCTTGCTGTAATAATATTGCCAATTCTACTTTCGCCTAAATTTATACTCTTCAAATAGAGATTGAACAGGAGCATAAACCCTGAAAAGCCCATACCCATAAAGAATGTGCCGGTTAAAAACAACCAGCCATTGCGGGAGATGAGTTTAAGATTTGTGCGATAGACTCTTATCGCCTTTAAAAATTTGTGGAAAAGATTGGATATTATGTTGTAAATTATAGGTTTTTCTTCTATTTCAGTTTCTTTATTAATATCTCAGCCACCTTCTTACCTGATAATAACATCCCGCCAAAAATAGGACCCATTCTCGGTCCGCCAAAGACTGCATTTGCTGCCATACCACATACATAAAGACCTGGATAAATTGCACGTGTGTTCTTTACAGTCATAGTCTCGGCAACATCTGCCCACATAGATTTTTCACCTTCAATCTTTCCTGTAGGAGTCAAAAGCCTTCCGCCACTCTTCCTTTCTATTATCCGCGCAATCTCACAGGGATGGCCTGTGGCATCAATCACTGCATTTGCCTTGAATGTAATCGGGTCAATGTGTAATTTTGCCATATCTACACTGGTCCAGTTCACGACCACGCCGCAGACCTCATCATCTTTTATTACTACATCCTCAATTTTAATGAGATTAAATATCTTGAGCCCCTGTTTTAATGCCTTGTCAGTAAGGCAGGCGGTCGCTTCAAGTGAATCTGCCACATAATAACCACGCTCATACTCTTTATATCTGATACCGAATTCCTCAAGTATTTCAAGTCCCTGTTTCTGGACAACTATCTTGTTGAACATAATGCCACCACCAGGCATTCCTCCACCGAGTTTGAGTGCGCTTTCAAAAAGAACTGTCTTAATACCTTTTTTTGCCAGATAATAACCAGCACATAATCCAGAAGGTCCTGCACCACCAATGATTACATCGGATTCAATATTGTTTAGTAAATCATTAAGATATGATTCAATTATGGCTTTTGAAATTATGGTCTCATCAAGCATATTTATAAAATCCCGAACCTTGCACCGAATGAAAGCCTGAACATTGATTCAGTATTACCCGCATCATAAATTATAATACCGGGCTCAATAAAAAGTTTTGTTCCGGGATTCACTGGATAATTCAAACCCATTCCAAACCTGAAATTAAAAAATGTTTGTGTCCCTACAGGTCCTGGAGTATCAATAATACTCACACCCAATCCACCATGCACATAGGGTTCAAGATTCTGCATCGGAATATAGAACAGACCATCAAGTGAAAGTGCTCCAAATGCCCATCCACCATAATTGAGATAGAATTGAGTTCCATTACCAAAGACCACCTCAGTAATATTCATCCTTATACCAACCTGCTTTACCGGGTTAATAACACATTCTGCACCAATACCAAAATATGCATCTTCACCAATGTAAAGGCTCGCCTTTGGTGCAATCTCCAGCATGGAATGACCAAATCTTTTAATGCCCTTTGCCTGCACCAATACGGTTAGACAGAGTATAAATATTGCTATCTTTTTCATCTTGTCTCCTTTTTTAAATTATATACAATTATTCGGGTTTTTCAAGTAGGTGTTTTCGCTGTGACAGTGGAACAATTTGTCACTCTGAAATCTCTATTTATCAAATATTTATACCAGGGATGTTTTTGAAAAAATCAGGCTCCGTGCAATTTGTTGTGCTGCCCTGAAC
>JBBINQ010000014.1:0-53109 GCA_037443805.1 Caldifarciminota bacterium
TTTTAATTATTTAGGTATTTAGGCATTTTGGACTTTTAGGTATTTTAATTATTTA
The DNA here is from genome assembly GCA_037443805.1 of Caldifarciminota bacterium. GTDB lineage: Bacteria > Hydrothermota > Tepidihabitantia > SM23-42 > JAOAFX01 > JAOAFX01. The sequence goes on from JBBINQ010000014.1 coordinate 56, forward strand.
GGTATTTAGGCATTTTGGACTTTTAGGTATTTTAATTATTTACTCCCCCTTGACTTAGTAATTAATTTATTTAAAATATTATATTAGGTGGAAAATCATTGATTATTTGACAACCAGGGGGTATTATGTGGTTCTTTTTATTGTGGGGATTTGTCCATATTTTTCCACAGGAGAGGATTGATAATATTCTCTCTTCTATGGATTGGAACTATCATAATTCAGGAATTGTTACAGAATTTTCAGAAAACTCAAGACGTTCCGGTCTGAACTTTTTTTTAAAATCTCTGAAAAAATCAGAGCGTATTTTCAATCGCGATGATATTATTGTTGGAGATACTCCAGCCGAGACACTATATATTTCAGGATATTTTTATAATCCGGGTAATATCTTTGTAATAAACGACGGTGTGCTCAGATTGAATGGCGCTGATTTTAATCTTGATGGCAATATTTATGTTCTTAACAGAGGAAAGATGCTCGTGGACTTGAGCACCTTACGATTTTTGCAGGATTATATCTACCAGTATGGCATTGCCATTTTTGATTCAGCAGAATTCAATCTCAATAATTCAACAACGAGTTACAATGGATATCCGTTTGGATTCTCTGCAGGTGATTTTGCCCGGGTAATTATCAACGGTGCGAACAATTATGACTGGACAACCGCAATGGTCAATGGTAAGGCAAATGTTATGCTCAATAATGTTGGTATTACTGGCGAGTGGTTATTTGCGGATGAATGTTTTGCGCGATTTAATAAAGTTGACAATTTTCTTACCTGGTATTTTTTCCCTGAATCTTCTGTGGTTAATATTAAATTTCCCAATGGTGCTTATGTCAATGGATTCTATATTGATTCCACGCTCAGCAATATCCAGGGCATTGGTTATCATATTGAGATTGATAGTTCTACAAATTGTATGTGGGCAGCGATTCCACTGAATGGTTCAAATGTTACGATTGATAGTTCTTTACTGCGGGTGACTGGATTATTATTTGGTGGGAGTGATTCACTTGTTATATCCGGACTCGTAAATGGTTTATATTACGAAGATTATACATTGCCTGTTTCTGACCGAAATTATCATCTCATAAATACTACAGTCCAGACCTGGAATCTGTATCCATTTGACACAACATCACTGGATTTATCCAGTTCAATTTTTGGTGAACTGTGTGCCTATGCCAATAGTTATGTTTATATCCACAATGCATTTTGTGATGGTTCTGGTGGACACTTAGAGTCAAGTGATAATGCATTTTTAATAACAATCCAATCAAGTATCTTTGCTGATATCATTTCTAAGGGTAGAAGCATCTGTATTATTGGTTATTGTGCCCAACCCTATGGTAATATCTGGGTGACCGGTTCATCAATAATGCTTTTAGTAAATTCAATATTTAACCTGGACCCAATCCCTTCAGATACATCACTTGTTTTTGTTGCATCAATTACAGGTCCACCAACAGGAAATACAAATGATACAGTTGCTATTCTGGGCTCTGCCTGGATTGACAAGGGTCCTTATCTGCCAGTTGATTTTGACTATTATCAGGTCTTTTATCAAAGAATAAGTGATACAGTCTGGATTCCGGTCAGTGATACCTGCACTGTTGAAGTGCGCCGTGATACACTATGCTATTGGAATACTACAGGATTAGAACCAGGTAATTATATCCTGCGTATGGTTTTAAAAGATGATGCGGGCGATAGTATTGATTGTTTAAAAGGGATAGCACTTTATGAAACAGGAGTTGGTGAAGAAGATATTCATTGCCATTCTGATCTTAAAATTACGCCGAACCCTTTTAATAAATTTATAAAAATAGAAAATATTGCGGAAGAAAAGGAAACTGTTATAGTATGCTCAATCTATGATGTAATGGGCAGGGCTATAATTGAAAAAGTCAAAGGGAATCCCTTAATTATTAAAACCAATAACCTTGCCAGTGGAGTATATTTTATCTGTATAAAAGCGGATTCCAAAAACATTATAAAAAAAATTATAAAAATAGAATAGAAAGGGGGTAAAATGTTTTTAATAGCATCATTAGTATTAAGTTTTATTATCGGCCAGGATATGCTTGTGCGTGTATATGTGCCTGACTGGAAAGAACTACAAAAGATTCAAGGCAAACCACTGGAGATTGCAGCGGGAAGGTATGGTGCGTGGTATGATTTAGTTGTTGACCGCGAAGGTCTGGACCGGGTTATCGCATCTGGACTACCTTACGAAGTGACGATTTATAGCCTTGAGTTGGAAAAGGAGAAGGTGAGGGGTAGCTATTTAAATTATCAGCAGATTACAGATTCACTAAGGCATCTTGCTCAGAATTATCCGACACTATGTAAAATGGACTCATTACCATTGCGCACCTATGAAGGAAGATGGATATATGGCGTTAAGATATCGGATAATGTCCAGATTGATGAATTTGAACCCAATTTCACGCTTGATGGTTGTCATCATTCCCGGGAATGGGCAACACCCCAGGCAGTTCTCTTCTTTGCAGATTCAATGCTCCGTTCTTATAGCATTGTGCCCGAGATTGCTGAGATAATAAATACCACACAGATCTATTGTTTTCCAGTGATAAATGTTGACGGTTATGTTTATGACTGGCAGTATTATCAGGGTGGCTGGCGAAAGAATCGTGAACCATTTGGTGGTGCAATCGGTGCGGATTGTAATCGTAATTATTCTGGTGCTTGCAATGGTGAAGTTGATGGTTACTGGGGTGCTGCTGATGAAAGTCAGGTTTCACACTATCCTTCGAACCAGACCTTTTGTGGTGCCTATGGATTTTCTGGTGATGAGGTTCGTGCGTATGCGATGTACATTCGTCAGCATAATATTATCACAGGATTTTCCCTGCACAGTTATGGTGAGCTGGTTATGTGGCCCTGGGGATATAAGGCACAAGGCACACCGGATTCCTTACTATATAATGCCAAAGGAATATATATGGCAAGTTTGATGCAGAAGGTTGGCGGCGGAACCTATACTCCTGGACAAGCGCATGGTAATCCATATCCTACATGTGGAAATGCAAGGGATTGGGTATATGGCTATAATCACTATGTAAATGGGTTGTCTTCGCTCTTCTATGGTGCAGAGATAGGAACAGCATTTTATGAACCTGTGGGTAATCTTGATTTTATTTCCCGACAGGTCTTCAAAGCTTCAAAGTATCTTGCTGGATTTTCCGATTCGTTAATACTAATTACAGAAGGAGTTGTACCAGCACCAGCAATCTATAATAAAGATACCGTTGCACAAAATTTTGCACTTGCCTGGCATGCAAAAAATTCTTATGATAATCATCCCATCAACTGGGAACTCGTAGAATTATCAAATCCCAGTATTATTGAAGATAATCTGGAATCAGGTTCAGGACGCTGGGTATTGCAGGGGTTTACACTTTCTACTGCCCAGCACCATTCAGGTTCTTATAGTTTCTTTTCTGGTAATACCAACAATATGAATAGTGCAGTAAGAACATTACATCCCTATCTTGTCCAGTCTGGAGACTCTGTGACTTTTTGGTGTTATTATAATCTTGAGAGCAATTATGATGTCGCAGTGGTAGAGGTATCAGAGAATACAAAGGAGTGGTTTAATCTTGATACGACGAGGTTTACTGGTACTCAGACATCCTGGGTGCGTAAGGCATATTCTTTGGCAAACTGGGTGGGTAAATCAATTTATATCAGGTTCCGTTCAATGACCGATGGTAATACGCTTAATGGTGGTTTTTATGTGGATGACATCAGGCCGGTCTGTTTATTCGGAAATGTGAATGTAATTTCCAATAGTATCACAGATACGACCTATAGTTTTACAAATCATCCAGCTGGTGAATTTTATTATTATGTGCGCGGTTATAATACTACCTGGGGCTGGGGCGATTATTCCTGTCTGGAAAAGGTTTATGTGAGTCAGGTGGGAGTTAGTGAAAATACTGAAGAGAATAGAGATAGAGAATTTAGCCTTTCAATATATCCGAATCCATTCCGGAATCACTGCGTGGTTAAACTCCAAATCCCAATCCGCCACGATGCATGGCGGACAAATTTCCAAACAAATTCCAAATCTCAAATTCCAAACAACAAACTACAAATTTACGATGCTACAGGTAGATTGGTAAAATCCTTTTTACTTTATACTTCTCACTTCCTACTTCTTACTTCTGTGGAGTGGAACGGAACAGACGATTTGGGTCGTCGGTTGCCTGCTGGTGTTTATTTTGTCAGACTGGAAAGTGAAGGTTTCAAACAGGTGGGGAAGGTGATACTATTGAGATGATGGAGGTTGGTTGAAGAAGTGGGTAAGGGAAGAATAACTTTATTCTGTTAAAACAGGGGGAAAAGAATAGAAAGGAGGACTTTATGAAATGTATAGATAAAATTATTTTATTGCTGTTCATAAGTTTTGTATTTTTGTTCAGTTATCAAACCGACAGCACAGGTGTGCCAATGAGGGATGGCATAAGGTTAGGGACCGATATCTATCGCCCCTGGTGGAATAATCCTATATTAAAAGCACCAGCGCTTTTGCAGCGCACACCTTATGACCGTGGTTGGGATGATACATATTTAACCCTTATCTGCGATGTAATGGGTTACGCCCTTGTGGTTCAAAATTTGCGTGGTTATGGTGATTCAGAAGGTGAGCCAATGGTCTTCTGGACCGATGGCTGGGGAGATTTGCAGGATGGTTATGATGCGGTGGAATGGGTTGCAAGCCAAGACTGGTGCAATGGTAAGGTGGGCATGATCGGTGCCTCAGCCCATGGTATGACACAATACTATGCTGCAGGTGCATTACCACCACACCTTGTATGTTGTGCGCCGATGGTCGCAGCACCCAATCTTTATCGTGACTGTGCCTTTACTGGTGGTGAATTTCGTAAGGCGCTTGTTGAGACCTGGCTACAGGGTGTGGGAACACCGTGGCTCATAGATTCAGTATGTGCTTATCCAAATCATGGTGATAGATGGACTATTGTTGACCTATCCCAGAGATACAATGTTGCCAATTATCCAATGTTCCATATAGAAGGCTGGTATGATATGTATACTGATGGTATGCTTGAGGCATTCAGTGAATTGCAAAAGAGATTCCATAATCAGAAACTCTTTATTGGTCCGTGGGGACACGGTGATGCCTGGGGCACAAGGGAACAGGGCGACCTTGTATATCCACCAAATGCAGAGATGGACGAACTCAGTTTTATTAATATGCTCCTTGATTGGTATGATTACTGGATAAACCAGGGTGGTGGACCAGTGCCTGCACCAAAAGTAAAATTTTATCTGATGGGTGATTGTGATACACAGGATACAACAAACTGGAACCACTGGGTTGAAGCGGATACCTGGCCACTTCCTCAGATACAATACAAGGCATACTATCTTCGTGAAAATCATCTTCTTGATACGATACCACCCAGTTCAGGTGCAATTGATACATTTATTTATAATCCAGCAGACCCCTGCACAACTTATGGCGGGCGGGAATTCATTGGTTTGACACATGGGTATGGACCAATTGACCAGCATCCTATTGAGAATCGTTCTGATGTTCTGCTCTTTTCTACACCACCTCTGCCTGCGCCATTGACTGTGATTGGTAAATTGAAATTTGTTTTATACGCTTCATCAGACCGTTATGATACAGATTGGGCTGTGCGTGTGACTGATGTATATCCTGATGGCAGGTCAATTTTAGTCACGGATAATATATTGATGGCGCGCCATCGTCATGGTTTTGACCGTGAGGATTCGCTTATTCCGAATGTGCCCGATACATTCAATATTGACCTCTGGAGCACGGCTCAGGTTTTTAATACGGGCCATCGTTTAAGGGTAATCATTTCTTCTTCAAATTATCCGAGATTTGAGAAGAACCCCAATACCGGTGCACCATTTCAGAGGGACGACCCAAATTTTGTCATTGCCACACAGAAAATCTACCGCACACAAGGAATGCCCTCCCACTTACTTTTGCCAGTTCTCCCAGGTATAAATCCTGCGGTTCGGGAGATTCCATCAAAAGAATATCTCGCGGGTAATATCTATATCCCGAGTGTTTCAAAATCTCCTGTAATAAAATTGGAAATTAATAGTGCGAAGGATGTAGATATATATGTTTATGATATTCTTGGTAGAGTTATGTGGCATCTGAGACAAAGGTATGAGCCAGGTAGATACCAGATAAAATTACCAGAATTATCATCTGGAGTATATTTTGTTAGCACAAATATATCAGTAAATGGAGAGGCGAAAAAGATTACGGTTATTAAGTGATTGGGTTTGATTAAAAGATTACTTGTTTCTGCCGCAACACTTTTTATACTTCTTGCCACTACCACAGGGGCATGGGTCATTTCTGCCGATCTTATTTTCTTCTGTTACTACAGATTTTTCCTTTGTTATGCTGGGCAATGATTTTGCGACGGTTTTTTGTGTGGACAATAATTTATGGAAATTTTTTGCATTTTCAGTAATTGCCTTTTTTATTTTTTCACCATTCTTTATATAACCTTCTTTGTCAAGAAAGACGGTCAGATTGTTGAGGATATCAGGCACCTCTTTAGAAGATTCTTTACTTATCTCTAATTTCTGTGGGGCGAACTCAAGCAAAAAGTGGGTTATATGGTCTTCATTCAGTTCGCTTATCTCTTTGTGTTGATAGAAAAAGATGTAATCAAGGAAGGCTTTGGTCAGATATTCAATAAAGGACTTTGCCTTTGTAGATTTTGTTTTCATTGAACTGGAAAATTCCCGGCTCAGGGTATTGGCAAGACGGACAAGCCGTTTTTCTCTTTTCCTCTCTTCTGCCTTTTTTTCTTCAATATCAGTTATTGTCATAGGCTATTATATTTACTTAAATCTTGATGTCAACAGGAATCTTTTCTAAAAACACACCACTTTTGCTCTCGGTTTAATATTTTCAACATTTTGTAGTTGCCTTATTTATGAGGTTTTCTATGTTTTGTAGGGACAACCATTGTGGTTGTCCGAAAGCGTTTTCAGACAGGGACAAGTCCTGTCCCTACAGTGAAGAAAAAGTTTTCTGCCCGATAAATCGGGCAACTACAGTTTTATAAAGGGATGATTCCACCTTTCGCAAAGATAGAAGACAAATTAGAAAAATGGCGAAAACCAAAAGATTATTTTTGAGTAATATCGCCCAAAAAATAGTAATGTTGAAAGAGTAATTAGTTACATAGTTTATTCTACTACTTGATTTTATTCTGAATATTGTTATTATTAGCAGTGCCATATACACAGAAATTTGATATTATCGTTGTTGGTGGTGGGCATGCCGGCATTGAGGCAAGTCTTGTGTGTGCCCGATGTGGTCTTCATACTTTGCTTATTTCTTTGAGTATAGATAATATAGGTCAGATGTCCTGTAACCCTTCAATCGGAGGCCTGGCAAAAGGGCATCTGGTAAAGGAAGTTGATGCACTTGGTGGCGAAATAGGTTTTCTTGCTGATAAGACTGCAGTGCAATTTCGCATGCTCAATCGTTCAAAAGGTCCTGCAGTCTGGTCACCGAGAACACAGAATGACCGGCTTCTATATAAAGAAGAGGCATTAAAATCCCTTAGTTCACAGGAGAATATTATCATAAAACAGGAAGAGGTCACAGAAATCTTGACTGAGCAGAATACTGCTATTGGTGTGCGGACAAATATCGGGAATGAATATTTCTGCCATGCGATAATCCTGACTACTGGAACATTTTTGAATGGTTTAATGCATATTGGACTTGAAACTCTGCCTGGTGGAAGGTTGGGTGAGGCAAAAGCCGGAGCACTGAGTGAATCATTGAGAAAGAGCGGTTTTTCACTGGGTAGATTAAAAACTGGCACATCGCCAAGGGTCGCAAAGCAGAGCGTTGATATTACAAAGATGCAAATTCAGAATGGCGACGAGCCACCAGAGCCATTTTCTTATCGGACCGCACATCTCAAAATAAAACAATTACCCTGTTATATCACAAGGACAAATCAAAATACCCATAATATCATTCAGAAGAATCTTGACCGTTCTCCACTCTATACCGGTCGCATCACAGGTATTGGTCCAAGATATTGTCCCTCCATTGAGACCAAAGTTATCAGATTTGCTGAACGGAATTCCCATATCATATTTGTTGAACCTGAGGGCTATGACTCTGGTGAATATTACTTAAATGGTCTTTCTACATCCCTTCCTTATGATGTCCAGATAGATATATTACATTCTATAACCGGGCTTGAAAATGCAGTTATCACCAGACCCGGATATGCAGTAGAATACGATTTTGTCTATCCCATTCAGTTATATTCTACGCTTGAAACAAAAATATTAAAAAATCTTTATTGTGCAGGTCAGATAAATGGAACATCTGGTTATGAAGAGGCATCTGCCCAGGGCTTTATTGCAGGTATTAATGCAGTTTTGAAATTACAAAAGAGAGAGCCTTTTGTGTTACAGAGGTATGAGGCATATATTGGTGTTTTGATAGACGACCTTGTGACAAAGAATACATTAGAGCCTTATCGGATGTTCACTTCACTGGCAGAACACCGATTAATTTTGAGGATTGACAATGTGTATGACCGTCTTATGCATTATGGGGTGAATTTTGGTTTGGTCTCCGAGGCGGTTTTTAAAGAGTTTAAGAATATCAGACAAACGATTGATACAGCAATAGAAAAATTGAAAACGACCATTGTTAAGCCTGAACAGATCAATCCTGTTCTAAAGAGTAAAGGTGAATTAACTTTAAATACAGAATCAGGTGGTGTGAGCCTTTTCCAGATATTGAAACGTCCCAATATCAAATGGGCAGATATTAAAAGTTTTTTAAATTCAAATATTCCTGATACCATTGGATTCAGAACAGAAATTGAAGTAAAATACGAAGGATATATAAAACGCGAACAGGAGATGATAGAAAAACTTAAGAGATTGGAAAATGAAAAGATTCCTGAAGATTTTGATTTCAATAAAGTGAAGGGTCTTTCCAATGAAGCGAAGACCAAACTTACTGAAGTAAAGCCGAAGAATCTTGACCAGGTCTCAAGGATACAGGGGATAAGTCCAGTAGATATATTGCTACTTCTGATGCATCTCAAACATTTTGCTGAATATAAAAATGATTGACGAGATTATTAAATTTTTGACGACAAAGATGGCGGTAGAAAGTGTAGCATCAAATATGTCTGGTGTTATGATAAAAGGAAAATTGTATGAACCCATTGAGCAGACAATCAAAGAGATAAAAGAATATACTGCACAATATGGTTATACACCATTTTTCAATAAAGAGGGTAATCATCACACAGTTTTGCTGGCAATGATTCCTAAGTTCTATGATAAACCAAAGGTCTGGTTGAATGCTCTGTTATTTATCCTGACCATCTTCACGACATTGCTTGCTGGAGCCTTTAACAGTGGAGCCAATCCATTTGAAAAATTTTCTAATATCCTAATAGGAATTCCTTTTTCTTTTTCTCTTATGGCAATCCTTACCTGCCATGAACTCGGGCATTATTTTGTTTCTAAGAAACAGGGAATGGTCACAACTTTACCATATTTTATTCCTGTACCATTCCATTTCCTTGGAACATTCGGAGCAATCATAAAGATGAAGTCTATTGTGCCTTCAAGAAAAGCACTTTTAAAAGTTGGAATGGCTGGTCCAATCTGCGGTTTCTTGGTGGCATTTGTAGTTTCAATAATCGGTATTGCTCTTTCTGAAGTAAGAATAACAGCGTCAAGTGGTTCTTATTTAAGGCTTGGTGATTCTATTCTATTTTATGTTCTGGGAAAATTTATCCATCCATCAAGACCTGCAGGCGCAGATATATTTTTACACCCTATGGCATTTGCGGGCTGGATTGGATTTTTGGTTACATCAATGAATCTGATACCCATTGGCCAACTTGATGGTGGACATATTGCATATAGCGTATTATTAAAAAAACAGAAAATACTCTATATACCAGTGATTTTATTACTCATCGGATTTGGGATATTATGGCAGGGTTGGATTATCTGGGGTTTCCTTGCATTTATCCTTACACGTAAAGAACCTTTAATCCAGGATACTATAACCCCTTTATCCAAAAGAGAAAAAATTTATGCATTATTTGCATTGCTTGTTTTAATACTTACTTTTATTCCCCAACCCTTCGCAATTCTGTAATTAATTAATTTATTTAATGTAGTTAGAGCTTCTTTATCCCCAATTTTTTTATTTTTCTAAACAGTGTGCTTCGGTCAATACCGAGTAATTTTGCTGCTCTGGTAAAATGCCAGTCAGTCTGGTTTAAAACATTGATGATAATATCCCGCTCCATATCACCCCGGGCAACCTTGAATTGTAGTTTTTCCGCTGTTTCTTTTTCTAACAATCTATTTATATCCTCCATCTCAATGATTTGATTATTAACTAATATGGTAAGTTTCTCCATCAGGTGTTTTAATTCGCGCACATTTCCCTGCCATTGCTGGATATGCAAAAAATCTTTTGCTTTATCAGAAAGGACTTTGATAGGCAGATTATTATTAATACAACTTTCTTTTAAAAAGTGTTCAGCAAGGACGATTATATCTTCTTCTCTTTTTCGCAGTGGGGGTAATTCAATGGTAAGAACATTTATGCGATGGTAAAGGTCAGAACGAAATTTTTTTGCTTTGACCAGTTCTTTCAGATTCTGATTAGTGGCAGTAATTATACGAACATCAATCTTAATCGGTTTTACTCCGCCCAATCTCAGAATTTCATTCTCTTCAATTGCCCTTAAAACCTTTGATTGAGCAGACAAACTCATATCACCAATTTCATCAAGGAATAGTGTTCCCGTATTGGCGAGTTCAAATTGCCCCAATTTACGCTGATGGGCACCAGTAAATGCACCTTTTTCATAGCCAAAGAGTTCACTTTCAATCAGTTCACCGGGTAAGGCAGCACAATTTATCTTGATAAATGGTCGGCCTGCACGCTGGCTCTTAAAATGGATATTTCTTGCCACGAGCTCTTTGCCCGTGCCGGTTTCGCCTAAAATCAAGACTGTCCCATCAGTTTGTGCTACTTTTTCAATCATTGCAATTACTGATTTTATTTGCGGTGATTCTCCAATAATCTTATATTCTTTCAGCATCTCATCGCGTAATTGGTTTCGCTGTCGCTTAAACTCTGTTTTTTCTAAATAATTTTTGATAATGGTGAGGATACGGTCGGTTTCAAGTGGTTTTTCAATAAAATCATCAGCACCATTTTTTAATGCTTCAACAGCAAGAGAGACAGTGCCAAATGCAGAGATCATAATAACACCTATTTCTGTATTAATTTCTTTAATCCTTTTCAGAACAGTTAGACCATCAATGTCAGGCAGTTTCATATCAAGTAAGAGCAAATCAAAGTCATTCTTCTGAACTTTTCTTAAAGCATCATAACCATTAAGCACAAAATCAACACTATATCCTTCACCTTCAAGGATATCTTTCAATATCTCACAGATTTTTCTCTCATCGTCCACAATCAAGATTTGGGTTCTGGAAATTAATTCCTGATGCGTAGATTTTTCAGACCCTGTGTTCATTGTTTGTCTCCTGTTGTGCGGGTAATAGCACAGTCACCGCTGTGCCAATACCTTTTTTACTGGTAACCTCAATCTTACCCCTATGCATATCTATAACGCGAAACGCAATCACCAGACCCAAACCAGTCCCACTCTTCTTGGTCGACCAGAACGGCTTAAAAAGATTACTCAACTCCTCCTCAGACATACCCTCACCCGTATCCTCAACCCTCACCTCCACAAACTTATGTATCTTTTTATTCGCCTCGGCACTTTGATAATTATTTTTGGCCTGGATACTATTAGACTCCGGAGCCTTATTTTTTGTATTGATATAATCATTGATTGTTTCAGTCAGATTGGTTCTTATGGTGAGGACACCTTTGTTACCCATTGCCTCAAATGCATTTTCAATAATATTTGAAAAGGCAGTGTTAATTTGACTTTCATCACAATAGATAAGAGGTAGGTCAGGGGTATAGAATTTCTGTAATTTAATACCCCGGGGTTTGCTCACCTGGTGTCGGTTGAGCACTTTATCCAGTAATTCATTGATATTTACAGGCATAATATTCGGTTTTTCTAAGGAGAGGATGCGCATAAATTTGTCCACGGTTTCCCGCAGACGGACGACCTCTTCCAGGGCTGAATCAGTATATTTGTCAATGGTCTCACTTGATTTACCAAGTTTTTCTTTACATATACTCTGAATCCTCTGCAGGGTTAGATTTATTGTTGAGAGTGGGTTTTTAATCTCATGTGCCAATTTCTGGGCAAAACCTGCCCAGGAAATAATAGTTTCAGCCATCATTGTAATTGTTTTATCGGTCAGAGCGATTACATTTAAACCGGCGATAGGGAAGAAATTAATTTCAAATTTTCTGTCGCCAATCATAAAGTCAGGAATCTTTGTCTTCTCTTTTAATTTTAGTTTCTCTGCAATAATGGGATTTTTCAGTAATTGGTCAATATTGTCTGTAGAACCTTCAAACAATGCCACACATTTATGATTCATATAGATTGGTTTATTTTTTTTATTCAAGACAAAGCAGGCTATTGGAGCATTGTCAACTATCATACGGACAATTCTTTTGTGCCGTATAAGGTCTACAAGTAGAAAGATAATGATAATAAAAAAGACCAGTGATACCAGTAAAAGAATATGTTCTATTAACTTTGAATCTAAACCTGAAATTTGATTTATTTTGTATAATCCTATCCTTCTTTTATCCAGACCAACAACGATTTTATACTGTTTAGCATCTTTAACAATCTGGAATAAATGGTTGTAATATCCAACGGTCAGTTGTGTATAACCGATGATATCAAGTTTCTCATTCACGATTGTGAGTTTTGCATCAGCAGTATTTAATAAAATTTCAAATGTGCCATTGTTGTCAAAATCAAAGCAGGTTACAAGATAAATACCTGTAGCAAATTTTTTTGTTGCTATTATATCAAGATTGGCATTAAAAATACGCAATACACCATCTGTATTTCCTGTAATAATGTCAAGATTGCCATCACGATTATAATCACATACTGCCATACCCATAAATCTTTCGCCAGTTCTTATATATTTTTTAATTTCACCAGTTCGGGCATCCAATATTGATAGCATGTTTGGTTCTTTTTTATCACCTGCTCCTTCGGTTTCGCACACAACTATCTCCATATTACCATCTTTATCTATATCAACTGGCAATAATTCTGTCCAGGTGAAAGTGCCATGCATCTGTTTTTTCCATTTTAATTTACCATCAAGTCCAAGGACAATAACCCAGGAATGTGCATCATCTATTCCGTTTGCTATTGCGCCGTTTGCGAACGCAAGCGTACCTAACACGATTTCATCTTTCTGGTCATTATCTACATCAATTATGTATACTGATGAATATGATGGGCTTGCTCCCATCCAGTAGTGCCAGAGTTCTTTATTATTTTTATAATCGTAAACAAAAACACCGCGTGGATATAGATCAAAGCCAGTTGCCACAGAACAGATTAGGTCTTCATCACCATCACCATTAACATCTGCATTAATAGTACGGTAAATACGAGTATCATAGCCTCGCACACCCACATTGCGAATATCTTTTCCTGTATAAGCATTAAATATGCGACGAGCGCCATCTTTGCCCCAGATAAATAATTGGGATGTATCGCCATTTACAACGCAAAGCACGACTTCTTTGTTACTTGTTCTGGTATCCAATTGAAATGCGCCTACAGGATGAACTTTTGCCTTTTCACCTGCAGTATATTGCATAATAAAGGAACCTGTTTGGCTTTTTATATAGCAATAATTGTCCTTACACTCAAGTAATTCGTCAATACCGTCGTCATTAATATCAACGGCCATTAACCAGTCTGCATTGGATTCATAAACAGGAGTGAATTCCCAGGAATATTTTTCATGGGCTTCAGTAAACACAAAGAATATGAGAATTAATAAAATTAAAGTTACTTTCATAAACTCTGTAGTATTATAATCCCTTTTCTACTTTTGTCAAGAAAAAATTTTAACCTAACTATTCAAAAATTTATTAGAAATGTGGTCACACGATTTAATGTAGTTTATTCTTTTTTCTTTATTATTTCCCAATATGTGCCGATTAAAAAGCCCAGCACTATTAAAAACAGAATTAATATCGTCCTCCAGAATCCGACTGTTGCCAGAAAAATTCCAATTATACCAGCAACAATTGCACCAATAATACCTTTATTAAATTTTACCATAGGTTATTTTATTCAATTTAAGATGGTTGTCAAGGATTTATTCGCTTAGGTTATAAAGGTAGGTTGAGGCACCGGGTGCAGTGTATGACTCAATACATTGGCCGAGGCAATTCAGATAAGATAAAAATAGTTTTTCTTCATTTACGCCGAGATGTGTGGCAATGTGCGAAAATAGAAACCAGACCCTTTTATTCCCTTTAAGTTTTTGAATGTCCCGGTAATATCCAGTCCAGTCAGTGCGTGATTCCACACCGGCAATATAATCATCACCAATATTGGAAAATCTTTCTTGATAATATCTGAATGCATTTACTGCTCCATAATAGACATAAACAATATCGTCTTCTTTTTTATTCTTTTGAACATATTCCAGCACCGTCCTCAATTCTTCTGGTGCCCTGGGCTTAATGATATGATAGACTGCAGAAAAAACTGGGTGTATCAAAATAATGGCTACAATGAGAACAGCAATCTGGTGTGAATGTTTCTGAATGATTTCATATATCCTGCTCAAGCCTGCACTTGTAAAAATAAATAGAAATGGCGTTATAAATAATAAAACGCGACCGGCAAATGGATACAGATGTAGACTTGAACCCAGAATTGTAATTATTAGTGGCATAATAAAAATGAGTGCATAATATCTATTTTTGCGCCAGCAGATCGCCAGCCCAATAAAGAACAAAAGAATTGCGAATAAATATTCATATATAGAGAATCCGCCAGGATTTTTAAAGATGCGGATAAGATTATAGAATAATAAATATAATTCGTGCCAGGATTTTGGTGGTAATGGTATGAATGAACTCTGCCAGAAATCCATAAGTTCTTTGTGCTTTGTTAACGATTTTAGTGAGATTGAATAATTGATACCCAGGCTAAAAAACCAGATTATACCACTAATTAATAAAAATAAAAAGGCAGGTCTGTTTTTATTTTTTATTAAAAAGAATGCAAGGGTTAACCAGGAACCACAGAAGACAAATACAGAAGGAAAGGAGAACCATATAAAAATTGCACTGACAAGCCCCAGCGGTATTATTAAGGATAAAGATTGTGGAAAGTTTTTGATGATAATAATAGATAACAAAATTATCATCAAAGAAAAGAATACATCACTTGAATAAGGCTTGACCTCAGAAGAAAAATATATAAGTGAGTCATTAACAATAAAAAGGCAGAGTGCAAAAATTTGGATTTTAAAATCACCCAAAAATTCCACAATTTTTGAAAAGAGAAAGAGTGCAAGTATACCAGTTATCAGCGAGAATATTCTTAAGGCAAATTCATTATTACCCATAATATTTACACAAAACTTTTCTACATAGAGAAAGCCGATAGGTGCTGCCTGGACATAATCAAGCGGTTTTAATAATTCCGGGTATGAACGCTCAATAATATTCATTGCCAGTGGTGCTTCACCTTCAGTGAGTGAACGATTATAAAAATACTGGCTCACACGGAAAATAATTCCGATAATGATTAAGAATAGTGGTAGATATCTGAATATCCTTCTTTGATTAAACACCACAAATTATAATGATTGTTATTAATATGTCAATCAATTTTTGATAATAGGTTGAATAATTTTAAAATCAAAACAAACAAAAGATTTCTGTTGACTTTGAAGTTATTATTGATTAATATCTATATAATGAATTTTACCGGTGCATATATCTGGTTATTCTGTGTTTTACTCAAAGCAAAGGACCCATTGGGAAATGATATTTCTGGAGATAACCAGGTGGGAATTGCTGGACAATTACTTGAAAGACCTGTTGTGGTCAGATTAATAAATGAAAATGGTCAGGCAATTAAGAATACCCGGATTCTTTTTTCAGTCTTGCAGGAGCCAATGATAAATAGTGTTACTGGACAGAGAGCCTGTATTGAACCGGAAACAGTATATACAGACCAGGAGGGCTATGCAAAAGTTAGTATTAGATTGGGGAAGGGCACTGGTGATTATTATATTGTTGCCCGGCACAATGATGACCTGTTGAGTTTCCATTTTACGGTTATTCAAAAGAATTGGTTAGTGCTGATGCTTTTATTTATTATTGGTGGCATAGCATTATTTATATTTGGCTTAAATTATGGAAGTAAGGGCTTAATTCGTGGTGCTGGTTCAAGGACCAGAGATTTATTATTCAACCTTACAAATAATCGATTCTTTGCACTTACGAGTGGGTTTATTACTGCAATCATTATGGGTTCGTGCACAGCAACGGTTTCTCTATTAATAAAATTTGCTTCTGCTGGTCTTGTTACACTGCTACCCGCACTTGGTGTAATACTTGGCGCCAATATTGGTGCCACAATTACGGTTCAGCTTCTTGCCTTTAATATTATGGATTATGCACTTTTGATTGTGGCAATAGGTGTGTTCTTGAGGATACTATTTCCCAAATTAAGAAATGTTGCTCAGTTCATTTTTGGATTCGGATTACTATTCTTTTCACTCAGGATAATGTCAGATGGTGTTGCCAGCCTGAAGTATTTGAAAGGATTTGACACGTTAATTGAATATTTGCATCAGAGTCCTATCTTAGCAGTTTTGCTGGGTGCTCTATTTTCTTTTATTTTTCGTTCCAGCACCGCAGTCCTGGGTTTTATTCTCGTGCTCTCATTTGAATCGTTAATATCATTGAAAACGGCATTAATCTTGGTTTTAGGCACAAATCTTGGCGCAACTATATTACCGTTTTTTATTGCGGATACTGTTTATGGCAGAAGGATTGCGCTGGGGAACTTTCTTTTTAAATTTGTTACGCTGTGTATCTGTTTGTTTTTGATTAATTATTTTGTTGGATTCTTAAATGTGTTCGGTGGTAATAATGCGCGTCAGGTAGCAAATTTTCACACTTTTTTTAATGTCATTAATGCATTACTCTTTATGCCATTGCTCAATCCGGCGAGTAGAGTTTTAAAATCTCTCGTAATGGAAACAAAAAAAGAGATTTTGAAGGGCAAAAAACTTGACCCGTCATTCCTTGATACGCCCGCAATCGGTATGGGACAGGCATTGAAAGAGATTCTTTATATGGCAGACAAGACGCTCAAGATGTTTGAGAATGCGATAAAGGTCTATGAGAAAAAAGATATTGCTTTGAGAAAAGAAATAATGCTCGCGGATGATGAAATTGATGCGACCGAAGAGGCAGTTACATCTTATCTTTCAAAATTGGTGCCCGAAGAGATGGATGAAGATTTACGGAAAATGCAGGGAGGGCTATTAACGATAACTGCTGAACTGGAGCATATTGGAGACATTATTTCTAAAAATCTTATGAATTATGCAAAAAAACAGATTGATGAGGGTATGGTATTCTCTGCCGAAGGTTTTTCTGAAATCAAAGAATACTACAATTTTGTGCTGGCTACATTAAAAATGGCAATATCCTGCCTGACAACCCGTGATAAAAGTCTTATCGCAGAAGTTACAGAGAGACGGGATGTGGCTTTAAAGATGGCAAAAAATTTTGAGATGAAACACCTTGAGCGTTTACACCGCGGATTAAAAGAAAGCCTTGAGAGTTCTGCCATACATCTTGATATTTTGAGTGACCTGGAAAGGATTAATTTCCATGCAAGTGAAATTGCCAATGTTGTGAAGGAACTAAAATGACGACGAAGAGATATCTTTTTATTGTCATTATCTTAATCATTCTTTTAGGACTATTTTTTATTTTGAGTATTAGAAACAGTCAGCGCGTGATGCTTTCGTTCTTTGAAGAGGAAGCACGTTCATTTTTAAAATTGATTGCTCTTGCCCAAGAAAATTCTATATTTGCAGAGGCTGAGCTTGAAGATAAGATCACTGACAATCTGTTGAATATAATTTCGTATATCAATGAATATGGATACAATCAAGAGATTCTAAATAGAATAAGACAAAATTTTTATCTCAGTTCCATAGCGATTTACGATGGAACACAAAAAAGAGTTATCAGGAAATCGGGCAATCCATACGAGCTTGATATTGGAAGTGTCCAGGGTGAAAAGAATATTAATTATTACTATTTTTCTGTACTTAACGAAAAATATATCCGTTTTGTTTACCGATTAAACCAGAGAATATATCAGATTGAGTTGTCTGCTGAAGAGGTGAGAAGATTCAGCCAGGAATACGGAATAGGTAAAATCTTGAATCAAATGGTGGATAATCCACTTGTTCATTATGTATTGCTTCAAGATTTGCAGGGCATAATATTTGCAACACCAAATATCAAAACGATGCCCAGAATAGACAGTGACCCGGTTCTGCTCAAGGCATTCAATAATGGAGAAGAGATAACCCGTATCACAACATTCGGGAACAAAAAGGTGCTTGAGATAGTTCAACCTTTTATTGTTGAGAAAAATATGATTGGTCTATTGAGGATAGGGATGAATCTTGATAATTATTACCAGCATGTAAAGAATACCTATGTTCAGCTAACATTGATTTTCATTGTCCTTTTGTTTGCCGGAACATTCATTTTTGCGATCTTTGTTAAATATCAGGAATATCAGATGCGCGAACAATTTTTTGCTCACATCTTTGGTGCAATAGAGGAAGGCATTTTGCTTATTGATAATAAGGGCAAAATTACAGGATGCAACAAGATGTTCAATAGAATGAGCGAAACATCGGACAGTTTATTATTAAACCAGCACTATAATGATAAATTTAACAACGACCCTTTTTCAGTAAATCTTGTCCAACAGACAAGAACACCGGTTGAAGAGGAAAAAAAGATATTCCAAAAAATAATTAGATATACAACATATCCGATATTTGACACAAACAAAAAACTGGCAGGCACAATCTCAATATTACATGATGTAACAGAAATGCGCAGGCAGGAGAAAGAGCAGAAAGAAAAAGAGCGATTGAGTTTTTTAGGAAATCTTGTTGCAAATTTTGCCCATGAGATAAAAAATCCATTGAATGGACTGTCAATTGCGGCTCAGCGTTTGCAAAGAGAATACCCCCAGCAGAATGAAGAGTATAGTAAATTAATTAGCATAATCATTAAGGAGATTGATTCAATGACCAAGATTCTCAATGACTTTCTCAGCCTTGTCCGACCCCAGGTCAAGGAATATCAGGAATTTGACTTGAGCGAATTGACCAGAGAGGTGGGTATGTTGATAAAAGAACAAATGAACCAGAAAGGGATAAAGTATATTGAAAATATTGAAACCGGGATAAAATGTGTGGCAAATTTTGAGGATATAAAAAGGGTGTTGATGAACCTTTTGCTTAATGCAGTGGATGCTGTTTCATCAGTGGCTGACCGTGAACCTGAAATCAGTATTTCATTAAAGCGGAAAAAGATGTATATTGCAATAGAAATTACAGATAATGGACCGGGTATACCTGCCCAGGCATTAAAGAAAATATTTGAACCGTATTATACGACAAAAAAAGGAGGGACAGGTTTGGGACTTTACATTGCCCAGAAGATTATCAATGAACACAATGGTAAGATAAAGGTCCAGAGTATTTTAGGAAGAGGCACAACTTTTTCCGTAATATTGCCGTATAAAAAATGAATTACAGTTGGCTTGACTTTGTAGCCTTTTTGGATAAAATTTCAAAAGAGGAGTATTATGATTGAAAAAAAAGAGGCAAAAAAAATTATTGATTTTATATTAAAAAAATCAAAGGCAGACCAGACCGAAGTAGTAATTTATCAATTTGATTCATCACTGACAAGATATGCAAATAATTACATTCATCAGAATGTTGAAGAGTCCAATACAGTTCTTTTAATTCGCGTTATTTTTGGTAAGAAAATTGGTTCTGCATATACTAATTCTACAGCAATTCCCAAAATTGAAGAAACTCTGCGCTGGGCTGAAACGATTGCCCGATTTCAGGTTGACAACCCTTACTTTGAAAATCTACCTTGTATCAAACCCGGGCAGTACAAAAAAGTTATTTCTTATTTTCCACATACTGCACTTTTATCACCGCTGGAACGCGCCAACGCAGTCAAAGAGATAGTGGATGTGGCAAAAAAACATTCTCTTGTGTGTTATGGCTCAGTATCTAATGGAAGTGCTGTTGTTGCTCTTGGTAATTCAAATGGGACATTTGCATATAATAAGAGTAGTGATGTTTTTACCAATATTGTTATGGCAACAGATAATTCTACGGGATATGTGCAGTACGGAGCGAAGACCATAAAAGAGATAGATTTTGTAAAACTGGCACAGACTGCTGCAGTAAAGGCTCTAATGTCAAAAAACCCTGTGGAGGTAGCACCTGGCAAATACACTACCATTTTTGAACCACTTGCAGTTAATGACCTGTTGAGTTATCTTGCATATTATGCTTTTAATGGCAGGAACTATGAAGAGGGTCGTTCTTATCTTTGCGGCAGATTGATGACTCAGATTGTTGATAAGGGTATCACTGTTATTGATGACCCATTCTACAAAAAGGGATTTCCTGCGTCATTTGATTTTGAAGGTGTACCTAAAAGGCGTTTGGCACTGATTGATAAGGGTATTGCAAAAAATGTCGTTTATGATTCTTTGACTGCAGCCAAGGCAAAAAAGAAGTCTACTGGCCATGCTATGATGTATCCTAACCCATTCGGTCCTGTTCCTATGCATCTGGTAATGAAGGGTGGGAATAGTTCAATTGGAGAGATGATAGCGAATACAAAAAAGGGAATTCTGGTTACCAGGTTGCATTATACAAATGTAATTGACCCTTACAAATTGATTATTACTGGAATGACAAGGGATGGAACTTTTCTTATTGAAGATGGCAGGATAAAAAAGGGTATAAAAAATTTACGCTTTACAGAAAATTTAATTGAGGCATTTAACCGTGTTGAAGCCATTTCTAAGAAGGCAGAGCTGGTTGCAGATGAACCCGGCTATGGTGGAAGGATGGCGCATGGAATGGTTGTACCATCAGTTAAAATAAAAGACTTTACCTTTACGAGTGCCACTGAGTTCTAAAAAATATTTGGTGTAATGAGTGATTTTTTAAGACTCTTAAGAGCCGAACAGTGGGTGAAGAATATCTTTATCTTTGCCGGATTAATCTTCAGCAGAGAGTTCCATAGACCAGAAAAGATTGGAATCACTTTTTTAGGATTTATAATTTTTTCACTGCTCAGTAGTGCCGGTTACATTATTAATGATATCATAGACCGCGCAGAAGACAGACAGATTAATACCAAAATGAACCGTCCAATTGCTGCGGGCAGAATAAAGATAGGATATGCCTTGATTCTGTCATTGATATTGATTTTTTTATCCCTTGTGGCTGCTTATTTCGTAAATAAAAATTTCTTTTATGTTGCGCTCACCTATACTGGTTTGAGCATTCTCTATTCTCTTTTGATTAAATATCTTGTCATTCTTGATGTTCTGGTCATTGCGATTGGTTATGTTTTACGTTCTGTGGCGGGAGCGGTTATAATTAATGTGGATATTTCATCCTGGTTAATACTATGCACATTTTTGCTTGCATTATTCATTATTCTTTCCAAAAGAAAGGCAGAGATTCTTATCTTGGGCAACGATGCAGCTAAACATAGAAAAGTATTGTCCTATTATTCTGTTGATTTGTTAAATCATATGATTACCATAGCAATTTCTGCCTGTATTGTTGCATATTGCATTTACACTCTGTCGCTGGATACAGTTTCTAAATTCCATACGAGGAACCTGGTCTTTACTATTCCCTTTGTAATTTATGGCTTATTTCGTTATCTTTATCTCATTGAAAAAAAGAGCGGGACTGATATGCCCAATCGTGCCCTGATTGGTGACCTACCAATGATTATAAATTTTGCCCTGTGGGGCATTGCCTGTATTCTGATTTTAAAGTAATTTCCATTACTAAACAATTTTTATCTTTGCCTGTCTAAAATTTGTATGAGATATGAAAAATTTACTCAAAAGGCACAGGAAGCCATTGCATTAGCACAGGAGATTCTTGATGAGTACAATCATCAGGAATTAGATGTAGAACATATATTTCTTGCATTACTGAGACAGGAAGATGGTCTGGTTCCCAAGATTTTGAAAAAGATGGATATTATGCCCGAAGTACTTCAGCGCCAACTTGAATCTTCCCTTGAATTAAAACCCAAAATATATGGCGGTGCGAGTGCTCAGATTTATATAACACCCCGTGCAAAACGATTATTTTCCCTTGCTCAGGCTGAGGCACAGCGGATGAAGGATGAATATGTGGGCACTGAGCATCTATTTTTAGCAATCGCAGAAGAACCCGAAGGTGAGACCGTAAAGATTTTACGAAATTTTGGTATCACAAAGGAGCGTATTTATCAGGCACTGCAGATAATCAGAGGTGCACAGCGGGTAACAGACCAGGATGCAGAGAGTAAGTATATGGCACTGGAGCGATATGCACGGGATATTACTGCCCTGGCAAAACAGGGTAAACTTGACCCGGTTATTGGTCGGGAACAGGAGATAAAGAGGGTGATTCAGGTGCTGTCAAGAAGGACAAAGAATAATCCGGTTTTGATTGGTGATGCAGGTGTTGGTAAGACTGCAATTGTTGAGGGTCTTGCTCAGCGTATAGTAGGTAAGGATGTTCCTGAGATACTTAAAGACAAAAGGATTCTGGCACTTGATATGGGCGCACTCGTTGCTGGCTCAAAATTTCGTGGTGAATTTGAAGAGAGGCTCAAGGCAGTTATGGATGAAATTAGAAAGGGGAAAGGTGAGATTATTCTATTTATTGATGAACTACACACAATTGTCGGCGCTGGCGCTGCAGAAGGTGCGATTGATGCCTCAAATATGTTAAAACCTGCACTCGCACGCGGAGAATTACAATGTATTGGTGCTACAACCCTTGATGAATATAGAAAGCATATTGAAAAAGATGCAGCACTTGAACGGAGATTTGCTCCAGTCTATGTTGGCGAACCGTCAATTGAAGATACAATAAAGATTTTGCAGGGTCTAAAGAGCCGCTACGAGTCACACCATGGGGTGACGATTACTGATTCCGCAATTGAAGCGGCAGTAAAACTTTCAGACCGTTATCTTACTGAAAGATTCCTTCCAGATAAGGCAATTGACCTGATTGATGAGGCGTGTGCCCGTGCCCGTATTGAGATATATTCTATGCCTGACGAACTGAAGCAGATGGAAAATAGACTTGAGCAATTGACCGAAGAGGGGAGAAAAGCAGTTGAAATGCGAAATTATGAACAGGCTGCAAAATTGCGCGATGAAACTGAGACATTACAGAAAGAATATCGCAGGAAAAAGAACGAATGGATGAGACAGCGCGGTATTGATGACCGGGTCACTGAAGATGATATTGCTCAGATAATATCCACCTGGACCGGTATTCCAGTATCCAGGATGTTAGAATCAGAAATGAGCAAGTTGCTGAAGATGGAACAGAGAATCCATGAGCGTCTTGTTGACCAGGAAGATGCTGTTGTTGCTGTGAGTGATGCGATCAGACGCTCACGGGCAGGACTAAAAGACCCAAAGCGTCCTATTGGGTCGTTCATCTTTCTTGGACCGACCGGTGTGGGTAAGACCGAACTTGCAAAGTCCCTTGCCGAATTTTTATTTGATACTGAGGATGCAATGGTGCGGATTGATATGACAGAATATCAGGAAAAACATACTGTATCCAGATTGATTGGTGCACCTCCAGGATATGTTGGATATGAAGAAGGCGGGCAGTTAACTGAGGCGGTCAGACGAAGGCCATATCGGGTAATATTATTTGATGAATTTGAAAAGGCACATCCTGATGTTTTTAATATTTTACTCCAATTGCTTGATGATGGTAGATTGACTGATGGTCAGGGTAGAACAGTAGATTTTAAAAACACAATAGTGATTATGACTTCAAATTTAGGTAGCGAGATTATTATTGAGAATTTAAAGAAAGATAAGTTTGATTATGAACAGACGAGGAAAGATGTGTATAGAATTCTTGAGCGAAATGTAAAACCTGAGTTTTTAAACCGTATTGATGAAGTTATTGTATTCAAACCGCTTGGTTTTGAGGAAATCAAGGGTATTGTTGAGCGCGAATTGAAAAAAGTAGCAAAGAATGTTCAGGATTTTGGATATAAGATTGAATTTAGTGAAGAGGTCAGAGAATTTCTTGTCCATGAAGGTTTTGACCTGGTCTATGGTGCAAGACCTTTGCGTCGGGCAATTCAGAGATTGATTGAGAATCCTCTTTCTAAAATGATTATTGCAGGTAATTTTAAGAAGAACGCAACTATCAGGGTGGAAATGGAGAGGGGAGAGGTTATGTTTAAATAACAAAGCGGGAGACGGGATTTGAACCCGCGACCCTCACCTTGGCAAGGTGATGCTCCACCACTGAGCTACTCCCGCAAGGAATGAAGTACCAGGTTGTTTAGTTTATTATATCCAGAAAATCAAAAAAGTCAAGGTTCCACTTTGAATCCGAGTGCGGTTAAGAGATCTGCAACCCTTTTGTAACCAATAGCTGTTATCTTACCCAACTTTATACAATAATTGGAGAATTCTCTTCGCACCGGGTAATTGTCTCTGAGCCTTCTGAAATATTCTGCTTGATTTATGCTTTCAAATTTTAACATCTTTTTTAATTCTTTTGAATCTGCCAATGGATTGTATACCTTAAGTACAATCTGATAGACAATATCCTGCACCTTGTCGTAATTTGTGTCCAGCATTATTTCTTTATTTAAATTTAATTTGGAATTTTGTTCTTCTATACTCAATTCTTTACCAAAATACTTGCATAATTTTTTGTATACCATTATCGTGGCATTAAATTTCCCATCAAGGGAATAACCGGCAATATGCGGCGTTGCAATATCAGTAATTTTCAGTAAATGTGTATTGATATACGGTTCATTCTCCCAGACATCAAGCACCAAGCCACCAAGTTTATAAACATATTTTATAAGCATATTTTCATCAATTACTGCTCCGCGGGAAGTATTTATAAAAATTGTATTATTTTTTATTTTTCTCATAAATTTTTCATCTATCATACGGTAGGTTTTATATTTACCAGTAAATGTAAGCGGCACATGGATGGTGATAATATCAGCATCAGATATTTTCTTGAATGATAATAGTTCTTTGTTTTTGGTTCTGTAGAATTTGGGTGGGTCATTCAGTAAAACATTCATTCCCAGTGCCTTACACATCTGCGCAACCTTTGTTCCCACATTGCCTGCACCAATGATGCCGATAGTCTTTCTGTCCAGAGAGAATCCTTTCTTTCTTGCTAAAATTAAAAGACAGGCAATAACATATTCTGCAACTGAGCGGGCATTGGAGCCCGGTGCGTATATGAATTTTATGTTATTCTTTCTTAGATATGTCCTATCAATGTGGTCAATTCCGCTCGTCATTGAGCCGACAATTTTAATACGAGTATTCTCCAATAATTGTTTATTAACTTTTGTTACACTGCGCACCAGCAGAATATCAAAATTTTTGATTTTTTTATTATTTATTCCCGAAGCAGGAATAGTGTTAAGTATGCCCATATCTTGAAAATATTCTTTTAAAAATGGAATCTTCTCATCGGCAATGATTTTTATTCTGGGCATTGAGTTATTATATGTAAAAAATATCAAACTTCAAGGAATAATATCTATATTGCACTATTTCTGATTAATGTTGACTTGAGAATTTTTTTGGGTATAATCCGACAATGCCCCTTAAAACCATAAAATATAATGTCGGCCTTTTAGGTTTTGGAAAGGTTATGAGGGCTTTTGTAAAACACTACCTTGAGCAAAAAAAAGAGATTGCTCACAGATATGGTTTTATATTAGATTTTAGTGCAATTGTTGATTCCCAAAGTTTTATCAAAGGTAAAAATATTGACTTAAATGAAATGAGTTTGCGAAAGTCTAAAAACAGACCCCTTGGTCAGGTATTAAAAGAGCCATTAAAAAAGTTCTCTTCAGTATTAGCATCCAGAAAAATTGATATTCTGATTGATGCCCTGCCCGGTTCGCGAATTGATGCTGGTAATAGTTACCCATTGCTGTTAGAGGCGTTAAATAATCGTATCCACTTAATCTGCGCAAATAAATCACCGCTGGTATTCAAGGGTGAAGAGCTTTTCACTTTAATGGAAAAGAAAAAGATTTATATTGGATTGAGTGCGACCACTGCTGGAGCAATGCCTACCAGCGGAATAATCAGTAATGAGTTATCTGGCGCTGGAGTATACAATGTTCGCGGAATTTTAAACGGCACGAGCAATTATGTTCTTGATAAGATTATGTTTGAATCAAAGACAAAACTGCAGGCGATAAATGAAGCAATTAAACTTGGTATTGCTGAACCAGATTATAGATTTGATCTTGAAGGAATTGATACATGCTACAAAATGGTAATCCTGGGTCTTGTTTTAACCGGGAAGTGTGTAGATTTGAGAACCATTACCTGTCGTGGTATTATGGACATTGAAGAAGATGAGATAAGGAAAAATGTCTGTTCGGGTAAAGTAGTGCGGTTGATTGGAAATTTATCAATCAATGGAGACCTTCCAAAAATTTCAGTTTCACCTGAGACCCTTGATAAAGATGACCCTCTATATGCGGTTTATGGGACGAATAAAGGTGTAACATTCATTACAAAATTTATGGGTTCATTGACCATAATTGGTGGAGCATCTGGTTTGACATCAATTGCTGCAACAATTCTGAAAGATATAATCAATCTCCATAGAAAAATCAATGGATAATATAAAAATCCTTGCCCTTTCTGATATCCATGGTCGCACAAATTATGACCGCAGAACCGTTAATGCCCTGAGTGATGCAGATTTAATAATCATTGCTGGTGATATTACTGATTTTGGTGGTAGAGATGATGCGAGTTTTGTAATCAATGAGATAAGGGCAATCAATCAAAATGTTTTTGCTGTTCCTGGTAATTGTGACCGTCCTGAAGTCATTGATTTTCTAAAATCTGAGGGAATTAGCCTCCATGGTGAAACAAAAGAATTTAATGGGATTCTATTTTTTGGTATGGGAGGGAGTGGGGTTACCCCTTTTAATACGCCACAAGAATATGCGGATGATGAGTTTGAAAGAATTTTAAACCAATATGCAAAAAATAAAGATTTTAATATATTTGTATCGCACGCACCACCATTAAAAACAAAAGTAGACAAAACATTTATGGGTATGCATGTGGGTAGTAAAAAGGTGCGTGAATTTATTGAAAAACATCAACCGCATATCTGTATTTGCGGGCATATTCATGAAGCACGTAATATTGACCAGATTGGTAAAACCTTAATTGTTAATCCTGGAACTTTTCCTAAATATTATGCGGTAATTGAAATTAATGAGCAGATTCAGATAAATCTGGTCGGTTGAATTTTTTATATCTCCTGTGCAATTGCCGAGCCTATTTCTGTTAATAATCTGGATGCATTTGTTTTTGCAATTTTTATATTATCTGTTTTCTCAATAAGAGAATAAATTTTTTTGGTTCCATATTTTTTATAATTTAAGTCCCGTGAATAACTACCACAGACCAGAATTACCCTTTTCCTGTATTTTTTACATAGCGCAATAATCTTACCTGTTGCCTTTCCATAAAATGTGGTTTTATCTATTCTTCCTTCACCAGTGATTACAAGGTCTGCATCAGCGATTGCAGATTTCAAATTGGTGAGATGGCAAAGAAATTGGAATCCTGAAACAATTTTTGCATTCATTATCGCATACATACCACCCGCAATACCGCCAGCAGCACCCGCACCTTTTATTTTATCAAGGTCTATTTTGTATTGATAAAGAATTACCTTTCTAAAATTTTTTAGTGCGCGGTCAATAATAAAAATATCTTTTTTCGTAGCACCCTTTTGTGGAGCATAAACTATGGCACCTTTGTTACCAGTAAGTTTATTTGAAACATCAGCAAGCACAATAAATTCAATATTTTTTAAATGTGTAATGGCAGAACTATTTATACTGTATAAATCTAACAAGCCCGAGCAATTTGGCGGCACTGGTCTCTGATGTTTATCAAGAAATTTTATACCGAGGGCAGACATCGCACCAATTCCGCAATCAATTGTCGCACTATCACCTACCCCAATAATTATTCTTTTACAACCTTTTTTTATGCTATTTTTCATCAATTCTCCAACCCCTTGTGTAGTAGTTTTCAAAGGATTGCGAAAATTCTCTTTTAATAAGTGCAATCCAGAGATGCGCGCAAGCTCAATAATTGCAAGTTTTTTCTTGTTGACTATGCCATACTCTGTTTTTATTTTTTTACCGAGAGGGTTGGTGGCTCTGGTTGAGATAATCCTACCTTTTAGTATATCGTTGATTATTTCTAAAGTTCCTGTCCCTCCATCAGCAATTGGCATCTCTGTAATTTGGAAATTCGGTCTTATTTTCAAGATTCCACGAGCAATGCTCTGACTAACATCTTTAGCGCTGATTGAACCCTTAAAACTATTGGAGACGATGAGAACTTTCAATCTATTTTTTTAACACTTCAGGATTTATTAGATTGGGTGGTATTCTATGCTTTACCAATGCAGTGATTACATTTTCTGCTGCCATTAGTCCCATCTTTGTTCTCGTTTCAAGGGTGGCAGAGCCGATATGCGGAAGTAGTAAAACATTTTTCATTTTGAGGAGCTCTGCAGGAACTACAGGTTCATTTTCAAATACATCAAGTGCACAGCCCATTATCCTTTTTGTTTTGAGTGCTTTTATCAATGCCTTTTCGTCCACTATCGGACCGCGCGCAGTATTTATAATAAATGCAGTCTTTTTCATCAGGGCAATCTCTTTTTCCGAAATAAGATGGCGGGTTTCAGATGTGAGTGGTGTGTGTATAGATATAAAATCAGCAATTCTGAGGATGTATTTTAATGGTCTGTAAAGAATATTCAAATCTTGCTCTTCTTTTCGGGATAATTTTACTTTATCATAGTAGTATACTCTCATCCCAAAACCCAGGGCACGACGGGCAACTGCCTTGCCAATTCTGCCCAGCCCGATTATGCCAAGGATTTTATGATGCACATCAGTTCCTAAAAACAGCATTGGAGCCCAGCCATTAAACTTTCTGTTCCTTAAAAATATTTCTGCTTCAGGAATGCGCCGGGCAAGTGCGAGAAACATACCAAAAGTTAAGTCCGCAGTAGTTTCAGTCAGCACATCAGGAGTATTGGTCACCATAACACCGTGGTTCGTTGCATATTCAATGTCAATATTATTGTATCCAGCAGCATAGTTTGCAATTATTTTTAAGTTTTGAGCATTATCAATAATTTCTCTATCAATCGTATCGCTCAGCAATGGAATTAGTGCTACTTTATCTTTTATTTTCTTTATTATTTCTTTTTTTTCTATCGGCCGATTCTTGGTGAATATTGTTACATCAAAATATTTGCTCAACAATTTAATTGCTGGTTCAGGTATTTTTCGGGTTATTAAAATTTTTTGTTTATTTGTCATATAAAATTAAATATAATTTTGCCAAAAAATCAAGGGAGGTGTTTTGTATTTAAAATATATTGACTCTATATGAATTCCGATTATACTTTATAAAATTATGGGAAAACGAATTAGGCTCTCGCTAAGTATCATTATATTGATATATTCTTTTTTATCAATCCTTCTTTTTGACCCTAAGTTATTTACTGGTGGCGATAATGCGGTTTATATTGCCCTTGGTGAATCTATTGCTTCGGGTAAAGGTTATAAAAATATTTATCTACCAGAGGAGCCACCGCATACACAATATCCACCTGGATTCCCTCTGCTGTTATCCATATTTATCGCAATCTTTGGTAAAAATATATTAATATTAAAATTCGCAATTTTTTTGACTGGGGCAGGTGCCATGATTTTTATGTATAATATTGCAACTAAAATATTTAAGGAAAACTCCAGCTGGTTTTTGTTTTTTTATATTTCCATTCCTGCACTGGTCATCTATAATCACTGGATACTTTCTGAAATACCTTTTTTATTTTTCTCACTCGGTTCAATATATTTTTTTATATTAAGTCAAGAAAATAAAAAAATCTGGTTATTTATTCTGTCCAGTATTTTTGGAATAACTACATTCTTTATCAGGACTGCAGGTATATCACTAATTGCAGGATTTCTTTTGTATCTTTTTTTACATAAAAAATATAAATATCTGATTATATTTTTAATATTATTTCTACTTTTTTTTATCCCCTGGGAAATCAGGAATTCGTCTGTTTCCACATCTGGCGGATATCTTGACCAGCTTCTTGCCAGAAATCCATATCAGATGGAACTGGGAAGGATTGGTTTTATAGAAATGCTACAACGAATATGGGAGAATTTTATTTTCTATACATTCACGATTATTCCTGCAACATTATTACCAGTGTTGAAAGCCGAGATAATGCTGATTTTGACAGGAATTGTTTTACTATTTTTTGTGATTGCAGGTATTATCAAGAGAATCAAAAACTTTACATTAATTGATGTATATTTCATAATGTCAGTCATTGTCCTTTTTATCTGGCCTAAGGTCTGGTCTTCAGATAGATTCTTTTTGCCAATAATTCCTATTTTTATTATTTATGTGTTTACTGGTTTAAACTGGTTCCAAAACAAGGTGAAATCAAAATATTTTTTGCCGGCAATTATTGGAATATCAATTTTTTTAAATATTCTCAACATCATACCACAGGTAAAAATTACACTTACAAATAATTTGGCATATATCAAGGGTAACCATTATGCTGGTTATCCGGTAGATTGGCAAAATTATTTTAGGGTTATTGAATGGTTGACTAAAAATATCCCTGAAGATAAAATTATTATGGCGCGGAAGCCTGAGTTTGTATACCTGTTGTCAGGGCGCAAATCTTTCTGTTATCCCTTTACGATTGATACTGAAAAAATTAATACTGCTATTCAAAAGGCTGATTATATTATTCTGGATAGTTTTTATTGGACCGGGACCACATATCGCTTTCTTTTACCTGTTTTGCAAAAAACACAAGAGAGATTTGAAGTTGTCCATAAAACAAAGAACCCCGAATTCTTTCTTTTAAAAGTTATTGATTAGATTTTTTAACTTTTAGAAAACATATTAAAGTCGCAGAAAATTGAAATCCTGATTCATTACATCTGAATTGATATATTTAAAAAAATCTTGATATTATTGAGAGAGTGGATATAATAACAGAAATGAGTGCACGAACTTGTAGATTTATTGATACGGGTGTTCTGACTGCCACCGAGAATATGGCATTAGATGAATTACTTTTAGAGTTACGGGGTAAGAATCAAATTCCTGATACCATTCGTTTGCTCCAATTTGCGCCCCCCGCTGTGCTTATTGGTTTTCACCAGGCAGTAGAACAGGAAGTCCGTACTGCATACTGTAAAAGAATGGGGATTGATATAAACCGTCGTATTACTGGTGGTGGCACTATCTATTTTGATAAGAGTCAGATTGGTTGGGAGGTTATAGGTGATAAGAAAAATTTTGGTTGCGAACTTCCCAATGCGAGATTTTTTGAAAGACTCTCCCTGCCAATTATCAATATGTTAAAAAAATTAGGCATTGACGCAAAATTTCGTGGTCGTAATGATATTGAAGTATCAGGACGAAAGATTTCAGGTACTGGTGGTGCTGAATATAACAATGCCTTTTTATTCCAGGGCACACTCCTGATTGATTTTGATGTTGATAATATGCTAAGGGCATTGAGGATTCCGATTGAGAAATTAAAGAAGCACGAGATTGACTCACTGAAGGAGCGTGTTACCTGCATTGCCTGGGAACTTGGTTATACACCTGATCCAGCAATTATAAAAAGGATGATAAAAGAGAGCTTCCAAGAATTTTTTAATTGCCAGCTGATTGAAACAGGCTTGAGTGATATGGAATTAAGTCTGCTCGGGCAATATGTTAAAAAATTAAGTTCAGATGAGTGGATTAACAAGGTTCGTCTGCCTTTATTAGAGCAGCCCACTTTGTGGCAGGCACGCTATACAAAAGCTGGCAAGATTAAGATATTTTTTATTGTGAATTTACGACGCAGACGCTTACAGTATTCAATAATCACCGGTGACTTTTTTGCTTTTCCACGGGAGGCAATTTTTAACCTTGAGGCACTATTAAAAGACCTGCCTCTGGAAAAAGAAATAATTACGGGAATAATTACTGAATATTTCAAAGAAAAAAGTGGTATAATACCAGGAATAGAACTCAAAGATTTTTTGACAATGGTTGATGGACTTTTTGAGAAAATTAAACTTATGGAATATGACATACCAGTTAGATTTGTTAATCACCTGTTTCTTGTAAATGGAACATTTCCGGAAATTATTGCCAGAAAGCCAAATCATCTTCTTCTTCCTTATTGTGCAAAATCAACTGAGTGCCAGTACCGCTATCTTAATGAGTGCACATCGTGTGATGAATGTTCCACAGGTGAGGCATATAGATTGGCACAGAAATTTAAATTGAATCCAATAACAATCACGAGTTTTGAAGATTTGATGAAAAATTTGAGAAGATTAAAAAAGATTAATGCTCCAGCATATATTGGGTGCTGTTGTGAACAATTTTATATTAAACACCAAAGAGAATTTGAGAGGAGCGGTATTCCCGCAATACTTTTGAATATAAGTAATGAAACATGCTATGACCTTGGCAAGGCAAGTTTTGCTTATAAAGGTCAATTTGAAAGCCAAACCCATCTTAATATCAACTTATTAAAAAAGGTGCTTTATGCCTTATGACCTTCTCGTGGTAGGGGCTGGACCAGCAGGCTCAATGGTTTCGCAGATCGTTGCAAAGGAGAATTACAAGGTATTACTCATTGATAGAAAGAGTGCGATTGGTGAGCCGGTTCAGTGCGCTGAATATGTTCCTGCACTGTTATCAAAGGAGATTTCAATACCCGCAGAGTGTATTGCCAATGAGATAAAGTCCCTTATTCTCCATGCGCCGAATAAAAAGATTTATCAATTCTCAGCACCTGGTTATATCCTTAACCGTGTGCTCTTTGATAAATGGCTGGCAATCAATGCAATTAAAAATGGTGCTCACCTGTGGCTCAATACCAAATTTATAAAAATTACTGATGGATGTGCCATTCTGCAAAGACAGAATACTACTGTAAAAATCAAGGCAAAGATTATTGTGGGTGCTGATGGTCCATCTTCCGCAGTGAGGAGAGCAATAAATGAAAATTACAGGGATTATGTTATTGCCTATCAACAAGAATTTCCACTGGTAAATGTAATGAATTATACTGAGGTATATTTTGATAAACGATTTTTCGGCGGATATGCATGGCTTTTCCCCAAGAGACATAGTGCAAATGTTGGATTAGGTATAAGACTGAAAAATAAATCTGGCTCAGAACTTAAAGAACTCTTTGCATTATTCGTGGAAAATCTAAAAAGAGAAAAAAAGATTCATCCCAACCCTATCGCTACTACCAACGGTCTTATACCAGTTGGTGGTCCGATAAAGAGTCTAAACAAAAATGTTATTCTTGTTGGTGATGCTGCTGGTCAGACCCATCCCATTACCGGGGCTGGTATTAGTCAGGCAATTATCTGTGGAAAACTGGCGGCACAGGCAATCATCAAAACATTGAAAAGCAAAATTGCAAATGACCTCAGTTACTACGAATCAGCGTGGCATAACTTATACTATGATGAATTAAAAAGGGCTGTGCAAAGACGAAAATTAATGGAATCAGAATGGAACAGATTTGAAAAAATTTTCAAAAAATGCTGGGTATCTTTTGCTGAATACTATGAATGACCTACTGGTATTGGCAGATAAGGCACGAAAACTCTCTTACCGATACCATGGGAAGAGGGTTATCTTTTACATACCTGGTATGTTTGTTTACAATGGCCAGCGTGGTGAATATCCTGCTATTTCATTGACTGGGACAAAGTGCCACCTGTCCTGTAGCCATTGCAATGGTAAATTACTCCAGTCAATGATCCCTGCGGCAACACCAGGAAGTTTAATTGATGTTGCCGAGAAATCTTTAAGGAATAATACCATTGGTCTTTTATTGAGCGGCGGTTTTAACGAAGAACATACTATTGATTGGCACAATTTTTTGCCGGCAATAAAAAAGATAAAAGAATCAAAAGACCTGAAAATTTCCATTCATTGCGGAATTGTGGATAAAAAGACTGCATTAGAACTGAAACAGGCAGGTGTTGACCAGGCACTGATTGATGTGATCGGAGATAATACTACAATCGCACGCGTTTACAAAACCAATATCAAAGTCAATGATATTGTAGATACAATAAAGGCGCTTCTTGAGGCAGGAATCCCAGTTATCCCGCATATTGTGGTAGGAATTGATTTCGGAAGGATTATTGGTGAATACCGTGCCGTTGATATGTTGAAAAATTTATCAATTAAAGAAATGGTCTTTGTCAGTTTGATGCCATTACCTGATACAGAGATGCAGGATATAAAATTGCCATTGGCAGAGGATATTGCCCGAATTTTTATATATGCCCGCCTTAAATATCCAGAAATGGAAATGGCACTCGGTTGTGCACGGAGAAGGGGATACTGGCAGATAGATATCTGGGCAATAGATTGCGGAATAAACCGCATTGCTTTGCCTGCTGATGAAGCCATTGAGAGGGCAAAGCAATACAATCTTAAAATTGAATGGCAAAAGACCTGTTGTTCACTATAGGTTATGAAAGGAGCAAAAATGGTAAAAGAAAGCCCTGAGTATGTTCGTATTAGCCAGGCTGCTGCAATGGTACTCGGTTTTAAAAATGGTTTATTTTATCGCAATGCGAAGTCGCCCTGTATAAATATTCTTTTAACCTATAACACTGGCTGTGCTGGAAATTGTGCTTATTGTGGACTATCAATGAAGAGACCAGGAACATATTCAGAAAAAAGTTTTATAAGAGTAGAATGGGGTATTTATTCATTAGAAGAAATAATTGTGCGGATTGGAGAGAAAATTGACGATGTCAAAAGGGTCTGTATTTCTATGATTACGAACCGAAAATCAGTGAAGGATACAAAGATTATTACTTCGGCAATAAGAAAGGAATTAACAGTTCCAATCTCCATTCTTGCTGCACCTACAATTCTGAATCCGAAAGATTTTGATGAATTCAAAAAATCTGGGGCAGACCATTTAGGTATTGCTGTTGATGCCTGCACTCCAGAGTTGTTTGATAGACTGAGAGGTAGGGGTGTTCATGGACCCCACCAATGGGAACAGTACTGGCAGTCGTTATATAGAGCAGTAGAAGTTTTTGGCAAAGGAAATGTTGGAGCTCATCTTATTGTTGGTCTTGGTGAAACAGAAAGACAGATGGTTGAGGTGATCCAGCATGCACATAATAGGGGTATTGAAACCCATCTTTTCAGTTTTTTCCCTGAACCTGATTCAGCACTTGCCCATTGTGAACCACCGCACATTGGCACATATCGTCGTATTCAACTGGCACGTTATTTAATAAATAATAATTATGCCACAATTAATGATTTAATGTTTGATGAAAAAGAAAGAATTGTCAGGTATAATATTCCAGATAACAAATTGAATGCAATTATTGAGATGGGCAAACCGTTTATGACGAGTGGTTGTCCAGGAAATGACGGAGAGGTTGCCTGTAACCGTCCTTATTCTGATTCTCTACCTGGTGAAAATATCAGGAATTTTCCGTTCCTTCCTGATGCGGATGACCTAATAAAAATTAAATACGAAATCAGTTTATATGAGTGATGTAAAAAAATATTGACAAATATAAAAATTTAATTATAATTTACTACTTTATGAAAAAGAATCGTAGAAAAGTCCTTATTGTCAGTAATCTGCAATACCGGATGTTATTACATACATTTGGATTAGTACTTGCGGTATCAATTATACTCGTTCTCGCATTCATTTTTATTTTTGGCATAAACCGAACATACGCACAAGAAAAATGTTCTTTTTTCCAGTGGGCAATCTTTATAATTATTGCTTTAATTCTATATCTGATAAGTTATACCACAATCTTAAAACTTTCTAATCGGATTTATGGGCCATTGTATCGGCTTTCTGGTTATCTTAAAAGATTGAGTGAGGGTATAGAAACCGGTGAAATAAAATTTAGAAAGGATGATGTATTAAATGGTATTCAAGAAATATACAATAATCTATGCAAGTCGCTGACCCGAACTCTCCATTATGATTATAATGAGATTGTCAATACATTTTCACAACTTGAGGATATTCTTGATAAAATTCATCAAAAAACTATCACTGAGGAAGAATTAAATAGTTCACTGGAGAATATCTGTAGCCGTCTTGCCCGGGCACTTGACCTGACAACTGATGTAGTACATCCAAAGGACACGGATAAATAAAATCTAATTGTTGATTATTTTTTATTCAGGAACGACCTTTAAAAATTTGTGCTTTCCTGCTTTGATAATAATTGGCTTTGTCAGTTTGACTGTATAATCAATTCCTTTAATTGTTTCATTATCAATGTCTATTGCACCTTCTTTTATTTTCCGTTTTGCCTCAGCACGCGAGGGCATAAGTTCTGTTTTTACCAGCAGGTCAACGATATTAATTTCTCGGTCAGAAATATGCAATTCTTTTAATTCTGTGGGCAGTTGTTTTTTTGTGAAAATCTTTTCAAATTCCTGCGCTGCCTTTTCTGCTTGTTCAGCTGAATAATACATTCTGACCAGAGTCTTTGCCAGATTAAATTTTGCATCCCGTGGATTTATTGAGCCATCTTTCAATCCTCTTCTGTATTCTTCAATTTTGTGCGGGAATGCATCGGTGACCAATTCAAAATATTTAATGATTAAATCATCAGGTATGGACATCGTTTTTCCAAAGATTTCTTTTGGTGGTTCAGTAATACCGATGTAATTGCCAAAACTCTTGCTCATTTTTCTTATACCATCAGTGCCTTCCAGGATGGGCATAGTCATTACAACCTGGGGCTCCATTTTAAATTCCTGCATTAATTCCCGTCCCACAAGCAGATTAAATTTCTGGTCAGTTCCACCCAATTCAACATCTGCCTTTGTAGCAACAGAGTCATAAGCCTGGAATAGTGGATAAAGAATTTCATGCATATATACTGGAATGCCTTGTTTTAAACGTTCGGAAAAATCATTACGTTCAATAATCCTTGCAACCGTATATTTTGCGGCAAGTTCTATAAAGTCATAAATACTGAGACTACCGAGCCATTTTGAGTTGTAAGTAAATTCTGTTTTTTTGGGGTCAAGAATTTTGAAGATCTGCTCTTTGTATCTTGCCATATTCTTTTTTATCTGTTCACGCGTAAGTTTGGGTCGTGTTTTTGAAAGCCCGCTGGGGTCTCCAATCATGCCAGTA
Source organism: Caldifarciminota bacterium (assembly GCA_037443805.1). Classification (GTDB taxonomy): domain Bacteria; phylum Hydrothermota; class Tepidihabitantia; order SM23-42; family JAOAFX01; genus JAOAFX01. The sequence goes on from JBBINQ010000014.1 coordinate 37,749, forward strand.
AAATCGCCGACGACAAGAACTACAATGTGCCCCAGTTCCTGAAATTGTTTCAGTTTACGCAGCTGAACACTGATACCGAGATGTATCTCAGGCGCAGATGGGTCAATACCCAATTTAATACGAAGCGGTCTGTGCCTTTTTAATTTTTTTATCAATTCATCTTCATTGATGATTTCAGTAGTGTTTATTTTAAGTAAATCAAATTGTTTTTCTGGTTCCATTTTTATATACCCTTTCCCAAATATTTTTTGTTTTTAATGCCAATTCTGAATCATATTCTGACATCTTTTTCTCATAATCAGGATTTGCTAATATCTCTGCAGCGGCTTCGTCTGCCGGTTTTGCCCTTGTTTCAATGATTAAATTTTTTGCCAGCAAATAATGGTCGCGTATTGGACAGGGCCTCAATAGGTCGCCTTCTTTCCAGTATTTGAACTGCCATTCCCTGATTCGTTTATGTAGAGGAAGGTTGATCAAATAATTTAAGTTTTCCCCCTTTGCATATATTTCCTTTAAATTCGCAGCCGCGTAAGGAAAAAATACACAGGGATAGACATTTGCCTGCCAGTCAACATAAAAATAACCGCCTGGCCTGCCCGCAGAAATACAACCATCTGAAACTGGACCGTGATTCCAGAAGTCGGCATACATTATTTTTTTGTCGCGAACTATTTCCCAACTCTTTTCCCAGAGCATAATCCTCTGTTCTGGTGTTGGGATAAGTTCTGGAGTAATGTCCCTGCCAATAGGCATATAGTGAAAGACCCAGGCATAAGCTGCTCCAAGTTTGTTGAAATAGAGATCTATGAATTCATCTGATACAATCTCTTCAGCGTTATCCTTGGTTGCAGTGATTGAGATACCAAAGGTGACACGGTATTTTTTTAAGAGTTGTAGAGTGCTTACAATTCTATCAAAAAAACCTGCACCCCTGCGCCTTTCAGTTGTTTTTTTCATTCCTTCAACTGAAATTGCCGGTGTTATATTCCCAAGGTTGGCAAATTTTTTAGCAATTTTTTCATTGATTAAACTGCCATTTGTATACATTAGAAAGAGAGACTCAGGATTTTCTTCAAAAATATCAATTATTCCCTTGTTTCCCCATTTATAGAGCATAGGTTCACCACCAGATATTACTACAAACCGTGCACCCCATAAATCACGCATTTCTTTTACTGCACGGGAGAAAATATCATAGGGTAACTGTTCTTTGTCAGAAGCAGAATTTGCATAACATCCCTGACAGCGTAGATTACATTTCTTTGCGGGTGAGATGGTCATAAAACCAGGAGGGTCAAAATTAAATATTGCCCGGAATTCTTTTTCTTTTTCAGCGCGGAGATTGCTCAGAATCGCTTTGCTTATTATGGTATTAGTAAACTTTGATGATGTTCCAAACCGCATCCCTGAATAGACCATCGCCCTCAACATATAAAATTTGTCCTGCATTACCCCTGGTAACCCAACGGGACCGGGGACATTTTTAATTGCCAACCATATCCCTTTTTCCACAAGCGGCAAGATAAAAAGCCGTAGCAATGGATTGTTCCCTGAATTAAAGACTCCATAAAGGAGATTTTTCATTAAGAAGTTATTGATTTTTACTTTTGTTTCCAAACGCATAATTAAATTATATCCAGAATAGGGCATTAGTCAATTATGATACAGTATAAATTGATAAGACTTAAGTCTTGACAATTGGGATAGTTGTATTTTATCTCAATTTCGCACCGGGGATATATTCACGGGCGAGCATAAGTAATCTATTTAGTGTTGCATCATCATATTGTTTATTGCGGTAATTTTTGTTGAAGGCATTAATAGGAATAAACCGCTGTAATACCCATCTCTTTGTTCCTTTTATTATCTTTCCAATATTTTTTATCGCTGATTCATCTATTAAATTAGGCACGCAGGTGGTTCTAAATTCATAATCAATGTCAGAATTAATAAGAATATTTACAGATTTTAATATTTTATCAATTAAATCTTTATTTTCTTTAGACTTTTGTTTTTTTCCGGTCGCAAGATAATATGTTTCATCAAGCGGTGCCTTAATATCCATTGCTACATAATCTATAAGTTTTGATTTTATTAGTGATTCAAGGGGCTCAGGAAGGGAGCCGTTGGTATCCAGTTTTATTCCTAAGTTATTCATTTTTGCTTTTTCAATAATCTCCACCACATCATTATAGAACAATAAAGGTTCTCCACCGGTTAAAACAATGCCATCAATCCAGCCCTTTTTCTGTTTAATTTTTTTTAAGATTTCATTGAAATCATAGACAGGATATTTTTCCGGATTTATTATCAATCTCCAGTTCTGACAGAATGGACACCGGAAATTACAACGGTCAAAAAAAATCACCGAAACAATTTTCCCATCCCAGTCTACAAGCGAAGTTTGAATAAAGGCGCGAATCATAATCTATTTAAATGATTAAATATTGATTGTTCAAATATCTTGCCCGGATTTAGAATAAGATTAGGGTCAAACTCTTCTTTGATCTTTGCCATTAACTGAATGATTTGTGGGTCAAGTGCCAGGGGTAAAAATGGAACCTTGGAAAGTCCAATACCATGTTCTGCAGTAATTGTACCACCAAGTTTGAGTGTAATTTGATACATTTCTCTACGCATTTCAGTAACAACAGGATTGTCTTTGCTGTCTTTCTGGCTTGTGATATTTGAAATACCAACATCAGTATGGATATTGCCATCGCCAAGATGTCCGAATGCATATAGTGTTCCCGAATATTTCTTTACACACTCTTTTAACTGGAAAATCAATTCTGGAATACAATTCTTAGGTACGACCAGGTCTTCGCGCGCAACCACTGTGGTCTGTGCCTTCAACGCCTCACCGATTTTTTTTCTGACTTCCCAGATACGCTCGCGGTCCTTTGGGCTCTCTGCAACCAATACATCTATTGCATCCATTTTTATTGCCAGGTTGCCGATCTTTTCATAAATCTTTTTAACATAAGAAAGATCATTGCCGTCTATTTCCAGTATTGTATGGGCATCTGCTTTACTATAAGGAACTTCACGGCATAAATATTTTTCAACCATCCTTACAACTTCGCCGTCCATTAATTCTATTGCCGTGGGCATAAATCCGTGTTTTAAAACTTCTATAGAAAATTGCGAAGCGGCTAATGTTGTGCGGAAAGGAATATAAAGATTCACTACAAATTCAGGTATGGTTAAAAGTTTGATTGTGGCTTCGGTGACTACAGCAAGCGTTCCTTCAGAACCTACAATAAGGTCTATTAGATCATACCCCGAAACATTTTTTAATAATTTGCCACCGAGCCGGTGTATACTTCCATTGGCTAAAATGAGTTCCAGGCCGGTGATATAATTTTTTGTCACACCATATTTCATTGCCCGCGGTCCACCTGCACATTCAGCAATATTACCTCCGATTGTGCAGGAATCAAGACTTACCGGGTCAGGAGGGAAAAATAGATTGTATTTTGATAATTCTTTTGCCATCATCCCGGTGATTATTCCTGGTTCAACAATCGCCATAAGATTTTCCTGGTCAACCTCTTTGATATGGTTCATATTTTCTAAGGATAGAACAATGCCATTATATATAGGAACAGCACCAGCAGACAGGCTTGTGCCACCACCTCTTGCTGTTACGGGAATGCGATGTCCATCAGCCAATTTTAAGATTGCGGATATTTCTTTTGCATTTTTTGGTTTTACTACAACTTCAGGCATTGAATTATAGAGTGGTGTTTCATCATGGGCATAGTTTTCTAAAGTTGCACAATCAATAATGGTATTATCTCTGCCGACAATTGAGATGAGCTGGTCAATAATTTTATTTGATACTTTATTATACATAGATTTTAACCCGTTCTGTTTTTAGATGTTATAGCAAGTATATCCGAGGAATATCTAAAATCAATACTCATAATGCCTTACTTTTGCAATAGACAGAATTATGCCAATTCCTATAAAACAGGCGAGCAATGATGAACCACCATAACTGATAAAGGGGAGAGGCACGCCAGTTATTGGCAGGATACCAATCGTCATCCCCATATTTATAAATGTTTGGTACCAGAACCAGCTCAATATTCCGATTGCGACAAGGCTTAAAAATTTATTTTTTGTTTCTCTCGCAATGGATAAAATTCTGTAGAACAGAAAGATATACAGGAATATTGATATCAGGATGCCAATAAACCCGAGTTCCTCACCAATGCAGGAAAAGATGAAATCAGTGTGCCTTTCTGGTAGAAATTCTAATTTTTTTTGTGTGCCTGAAAGGAATCCCTTACCCCACAATTGTCCTGAACCAATGGCGATTTTTGACTGGATTGCCTGCCAGGAAATTCCTTTTGGGTCAATCCATGGTGAAAGGAATGCAATGATCCTTTTTTGCTGGTAGGTTTTCAACGAATGCCAGATGATCGGGGTGATGAGCCCAACCAGTGGATTTGCAATAAGATGGTATACTATCTCAGTTAATTTTTTGCGAGTATATACAAAAATACCAAATATAATCATAAACCCGAGCCATAAATAGATTGAAAAACTTGTGATTGCGGCAATGAGGGGTGAAAAAAAGATAATGATTTTTTCAAGTGGCATCCCAGCCCAATAGAGCATAAAGCACATTATCGGAAAGAATATCTGAGCAGCACCAAAGTCTGGTTCAATAAAAATGAGTCCCGAAGGAATGGCAATGATAAGCAGGGGAATCAAAAAGTCGCTAAATTTTTCCAATTTTTTCTTCTCGGCAAGATAACTGGCAAGGAGCATTATTGTGCCAATCTTGGCAAATTCTGAAGGTTGCAAATTTATAAATCCAATATTGAACCAACGCCTTGGATAACCAGTAGCATAGAACAGAACAATTAAGGTAAGGAGGCAGGTTATTATGTACAGAGGGAGGGAGATGGTCATCCAGAAGCGCGAAGAAAATTTTGTAATAATGAGACAAATAATAACGGCACCAATTAACCAGAAAGCCTGCCGCAAAAAATAGTTTAACCCACCGGTTGAATATATCATTATCAACCCCATTAGCGAAATTATTAAAGAAATGAACAGTATACTACGGTCAATATTTTTCATATTGTTTTGCTTTATTAATTGCCCAGAAGGTTTTGATGATTTTACCTGCAATTGGTGCAGCAATGCTTCCACCGTGCCCGGCATTTTCAACAATGATACAAACGAGGATTTCTGGATTTTCACTGGGAGCATAACCAACAAATATTGAATGGTCATCTCCATGGGGATTCTCTGCAGTGCCAGTCTTACCACTTACCAGAAGCCCTGGAATCAGTGCCATCATTCCCGTACCTTTTTCAACTACGCCGGTTAGTGATTTTCTAATAATATCCAATGCTTCTTTTTTAATATCTATTACATAATTTTGCGTTTTAAGATTTTTGTTTAGATGGGGAGTGACAATTGTATTATCAAGATTGGCAAATAGTGAATATGCGCGTGCAAGTTGTAGTGGAGTTGCAAGGATATCTCCCTGGCCAATACTCAGGTTTAAAATGTGCCCTTCGGTCCAGCCCTTACCATATTTTTTTTCCATCCATTTTCTTTCAGGTAAAATACCAATCTTTTCCTGGGGTAAATCTATTCCGGTCTGCTTTCCAAAGCCGACATCGTCAAGCATTTTAGTGATGATATCAATACCGAGGTATCTGCCTAATTGATAGAAATAAACATCGCAGGAATGGATGATAGCATCCATTAAAGCAAGGCTCCCATGAATTTTCCAACATCCAAAGTATCGGTTACCGAATTGTAACCCGCCCTTACAAGGTTCAAATCGTTTATTGGGTTCAATGAATCCAGTATCAAGTCCTGCGAGTGCAATAAATGGCTTGATTGTAGAACCGATCGGATAGCAGCTCATTGTTGTCCGATTATATAGTGGAGCATCATCTGGATTATTCAATAACTGCCACTCTGATTCAGTTAGACCGTGAACAAAACGATTTGGGTCAAAACCAGGTTTTGAGAATATTACATAGACTTCACCATTTTGTGGGTTAAATGCAATGACCGCAGCCCGTGGAAAATTTTTTAAAAATTGTGCTGTGGAGTCAGTGAGTTCAAGGTCAAGTGTAGTATATAAATCCTTGCCAGGGGTTGGTGGGATTGCCCTGTATTCAGATACTTTGCCGAGTTCCCTACCTTTTACATCAACTTCAATGAAATCAATACCATCAGTGCCTTTTAAAATTGTTTCGTACTGTTGCTCCAGGCCAATTCTGCCTGTATAATCACCAATTTTATAATCTTTCATATGTTTTAATTCTAATTCGGTAATTTCACTAACATATCCGAGAATATGGCAGAAGAGTTCCTGAAAAGGATAATTTCTCACCGGTTCAATACCGACTTCAATACCTGGTAAATCTTCAAGCGATTCCTCAATCAGGGAAATCTGTTCAAAGGGTATATCGCGGCTGATTTTAACTGATGCATAAGGATTTTTTTCAAGTTTAATTTTTCTTTGAATTGTATTTAAGTCAATTTCTAACAGGCGCGCAATGCTTTCTATACTGCTTTGCTGAGCCAGTGCCGGAATTACTGAGACATAAAATGCGGGACGGGTATTGGCAATGATTCTTCCTTTCCGGTCATAGATATTACCTCGTGGTGCACTTATATATTTTTTCTTGATACGGTTTTCATCAGAAAGACGGTGATATTTTTTTCCTTCAAAAATCTGCAATTTAAAACTGAATACTATGATGATGGCGAAGATTCCAAAGATTAAGATTTCTAATGTGCGATATTTTTTTAACTCTTCATCCATACTCTAAAACATATTTTATTCAAAAGGTATATTAAGGGAAGGCTGAGAATAATTGTTAAAATTATTGTGGTAATATGGAAAGTAAGTCCATTTATCGCAAAGACCAGAAAAACACGAAGCAGATAAAAGACAATAAATACAAAGATTAGAGTAAATGGTTCACGCACAAAATATTTTTTGAGGAAAATCAAGGCTTGGCTCAGGATTAAAAAAATCATCATATTGAGTCCGAGTAAAGCAGGGTAATAAAGATCTATTAGTAAACCGGCAAAGAACGCAAATACAATAGAGAATTTTTCGTCTTCGTTTAGAATAATAAAATAGACGAGAGTCGTAATAAAATCAATTGAACTGTTAATGGGAAGAAAAAGATAAGCAAGGACAAAATATACCAAAAATCGCATAAGGCTCAGTATGCTATGTATACATAATTAAGTTTATTAATCTTGATTGCTGGTGTTATAACTACTTCCTTAAAATATAGGTCGTCTTTATATCTTATCTCAGAGACTGTGCCAATCAATACACCCTTAGGAAAGATTTCACTCAACCCTGAAGTGAATACAGAATCACCAATATTAATTTCGTCGTCAAGTTTTATGTATTCAAGCATCAACTGTCCATTCTGTTTCGCAATTCCATAGATATTAGTTTTGGATGCAACTGCACTAATGGCAAATCCTATATTTTCAAATGTTTCAACAATGCCAGTTTTTTCTGATAATGTTTTAATTCTGCCCACAAGTTTATTCTGTATAATTACTGGGTTGTTAATGTTTAAGCCGTCGTTTTTCCCTTTATCAATATACAAATATCCGTTAAAATTTGTGGGGTCCCTGCCAATGATATTTACCTTTATTAATCTGAGATTGGTTGTAGTGATTGTATCGGGGAGCCCTGAAAGCTCAAGGTGATTTTTTAAATTTTGGTTTTCAATTTGTAGCTTACTTATTTCAACCTCAAGAGCATCAATTTTTTTCTGAGAAATATAAAGATACTGAAAGTAATTACTGATGGACCTTACTGGAAATAAAACAATTTCAGAGATATGGGCACTGATATAAAGGTCAGCATTCTGATTTAATACAATAAAAATTAGTGAGATTGTAAACAAAATTACAAATAGAATAATTTGAATGCGTCCCAATTATTCTCTCTTCAAAGTAAATATTACTTTTTCATACCTTTGCATATCTTCAAGAATTTTTCCCGCACCAAAGACCACTGCCTTATTTGGCTCTTCTGCGACAGTGACTGGGAGATTCGTTTCCTCGCGGATCAGAGTATCAATTCCTCTTAATAAAGAGCCACCGCCTGCCATATATATGCCAGAATTTACAATGTCTGCGGCAAGTTCAGGAGGAGTCTTTTCAAGGGTGAGTCGCACTGCCTCAATTATCATAGAAAGCGGTTCTTGAACTGCTTCCCTTACTTCATGGCTTGTCAATTTGATAGTTTTAGGAATGCCCACGACAAGGTCCCTTCCACGCACTTCTATAGTTTTATCCTCTTCAGTAGGGAATGCATTACCAATCGCAATTTTTATCTCTTCTGCGGTCTGCTCTCCAATTATCAGATTATAGTTCTTTTTTATGTATTGCACAATTGCATCGTCCATTTCATCGCCTGCCACCCTTATGGAATTATTAGTAACGATACCAGAAAGGGCAATGACAGCAATTTCAGTTGTCCCACCACCGATATCAATAATCATATTGCCCTGGGGTAGATGAACCGGAAGATTAATACCGATTGCTGCTGCAATTGGTTCTGAAACAAGATATACTTCCCTGGCACCCGCTGCCTCAACCGAGTCACGAACTGCCCTCTTTTCTACTTCAGTGATACCCGATGGAACACAGATAATAACCCGGGGACGGGTGAATAATTTCTTTTGCTGGATTTTTTCAATAAATGTTCTCAAAAGCAATTCAACCATTTCAAAATCTGCAATAACACCATCTTTCATAGGTCTGATGGCTTTGATGTCTTCAGGGGTTTTACCTAACATTTTCTTCGCTTCTTCACCTACTGCCACGCATTTTTTTGTTTTTGTATCTACTGCCACGACTGTTGGCTCATTGAGAACGATACCACGACCGTGGACATAGATCAGCGTGGTGCAGGTTCCAAGATCAATTGCCACATCACTCAGAAAGTGACTTCTTAAACTCTTTAAAAAATTAATAAGATTGAAGCTCAAAGAATGCCTCCTTGTATGATATAATATTTAATTTCTGTTAAATGTCAACTATAATGTTGGTCGTTAAAAAGATTTTTAGATTATTGTCAAACCCTGTTTCTACATTTAACCAATTATCCAATTTAATATTTCTATTTTATTTCAGTATATTGACTGAGCAATAAAATTGGGTATATTTGTTATTATGGCAGATAAATTTAAACCTGGACCATATAATTATTGTGATTATCGTTGTGACCGCTGCGATGAAAGGGACAATTGCCGTGTGTACAAGGATAACGAAGAAAGAATGCTACAGCATTATCTCAATGGTGAAGACCCCAATGACCCTCAGGTATTCATAAGTGATTTAAAAGATATTTTTGATAAAACAAATGATATGCTAAAAAAGGCTGCAGAAGAGCAGGGTATTAATATTGACGAGTTACCTGATGAGGATGAGGTTCCTGAGGCAGAACCGCACGATTATCTTATTTACAACTATGCCTATGAATATTATGAGCAGGCAAAAAAATTGATAGAGAAAATTGAAAAAACAGGAATGCCTGAAGAGATTCAGGAGGATTTTGATGATTTTGCTTGGTACCACACACTGCTGGTTGCCAAGACCGGCAGACTCGTCAGTGGATTTGAGGATAGGTTTTTTGATGACGAAGTGAGGGAAGTAGAAGAAAAAGGCACCCTGCAGGTAATAAACAAAGCAATTACACTTTCCAAAAAGGCACTTGAAAATATGCTAAATGAACTGCCTGACGATTTTCAACAGATAGTCACATTACTTAATTTGATAAAAAGATTAGAAGAACAGATTAAGACAGACATAAGAGCTAAGGCAAAATAATTAAATAGTTTTAGATAAATGAAGTTCAGTTTCTCCTCCATTGATTTTTTATTTATTCCAGATATAATTTTTTAAAATGAAGAGAGAAGAGATTGAAAATAAAATTCTGACCGCTGTAAAAAGGACAGTAGAAGAACATAATATGCTGAAGGGTGTAAAAAGAGCAGTTATTGCATTTTCTACTGGACCTGATTCTGTATGCTTGCTGGATGTTCTAAAGACAATCTACGGTGATAAAATAAAATTTTTTCTGGTATACATAAATCATGGTCTCCGACCGAAAAATATCTTAAAAAAAGAAGAAGAGCTAACAAGGCAATATGCAGGGCGGTATAAATGTGTCTGTAAAATTATTAAAATCAGAGTTTCTAAAACAAAAAGGGGTATTGAAGCAGAAGCAAGAGAAAGACGCTATAATGCACTGATTAGTTATGCAAAAAAGATATCTGCAAATAGAATTATTCTTGGACATAATCTTGACGACCTCGTAGAGACTTTTTTTATGAATCTTATTCGTGGGAGCGGTACCTTAGGACTGTTATCAATCCCTGCGGTGCGATTACCTTATGTTAGGCCTTTGATTGAAATAAAAAAATCTGAAATTTTAAGTTATCTGCAAAAAAAAGGATTGGATTTTTCTCTGGATTTGAGCAATCTTAATTTAAATATTAGACGAAACTATATCCGTAAAAAAATTATTCCATTGATGCTCAATTTAAATCCTCAACTTTATGAGATTGTAAAAAGAGAGATTGCTATTTTATACAACGATGAAAAGTTCTTACAGGATTTTGTTAAAAAGTTATTTAAAAAAGCGGTAAAAAAAAGGTCCGATGGATTCACTATTGACTTAAATCATTTATTTTGTTATAATAAGGCAATTGTAACCAGAATAATTATGGAAATTATTAAATCTTTGAAGGGTGATTTAACTGGGATAACGAGTAAACATATTGAGGCAATCATCGGTCTAAAGAGTAAGCTGAGTGGTAAAAAAATTTTGCTTCCTCAAAATCTATATGCACAAAGAATTTTTGGGAAGATTTTTATTGGTTATTATAATAAAAGTAAGATTGAAAAATTTTATATACCTTTGAAGATTGGCGAAGAGGTCATTATCGGTAACCTGAGATTGAATTTGGGCCTTGTCAAAAAATATGATTTAAATCGGCAATTAGCAAATTGTGAAGTTTTTGATTTCACAAAGATTTATCCGCCACTTTTTTTAAGACATCGGAAAGAGGGTGATACAATAAAAATTAAAAATGGAAGGAAAAGATTAAAAGAAATATTTAATGAGGCAAAGATACCAGTTAATGAAAGGGAGAATGTGATGCTTTTATGCGACCAGCACAATATACTCTGGGTGATCGGTGTTCGTCGGGCTGAACTAGCTTATATTGATAAGAAAACGAAAAATATCTTGAGGGTGGAATTTGAATATCTTAATTAAAGAGGATGATATAAAAAAAAGGGTCAAAGAACTGGGTAAGGAGATAAATAATGATTATAAAAATAGGAATCCAATTCTTATTGGTGTTTTGAAAGGAGCATTTGTGTTTCTTGCAGATTTGTTAAGAGAACTGGAAATACCTGTAGAGATTGACTTTTTAGGAATTTCAAGTTATGAAGGCACAAAGTCAAGCGGTGTTGTTCGTATTACCCAGGACTTATCTCTTAAAATTGAAGACCGCGATGTTATTCTGGTTGAGGATATTGTAGATTCTGGCAGGACAATTAATTATATCATAAATAACTTGAGAACGAGACAACCACGAAGTATTGCAGTTTGCACACTTTTAAATAAAAAGAGTGCCCGTGTTATTGATGTTCCTCTTACTTATATAGGATTCAATATTCCGCAAGTTTTTGTTGTAGGTTATGGTCTTGATTACGAAAAAAAATTTAGAAATTTAAAACACATTGGAGTTTACAGTGGCGAATAAGAAACAACCGCGTAATCGTGCCTGGCAGACCGCAATAATATGGACACTGGTTGTCATCCTTGTCTGGTTTGGTTACCAATACTTTGCGGCACAGGGGAGTCGGGCAGCAAATATCCCATACTCTGTGTTCATTCGCGAATTGCGCATCAGAAATATTGAAAAAGTTACAATTTCAGAACGTTCAATAAAAGGGAGTTTTCGGACGCCTGTCCCATACGAAGGGAAAAATTATAATGATTTCAACACTTTAATACCATTTGAAGACCCTAAACTCTCAGATGAACTAATCAAATATAATGTAGAGATTGTTGCAAAACAGAGGTCAAGCTGGTTGGATATTATCATCGGTATTTTCCCCTGGTTGATTTTGATTGGCATCTGGTTTTTATTTTTAAGGCAGATGCAATCAGGACAGAATCGGGCACTTGGTTTTGGAAGGAGCAGGGCAAAGATTGTTCTTGAAAATAAACCATCAACAACATTCAATGATGTGGCGGGCGTGGAAGAGGCAAAGCAGGAATTACAGGAGGTAATTGAATTTTTAAAAGAACCGAGAAAATTCACAAGGCTTGGCGGCAGGATTCCAAAAGGTGTATTATTGCTTGGACCACCAGGAACCGGTAAAACTTTGATGGCAAGGGCAGTGGCGGGTGAAGCGGGTGTTCCTTTCATTTCCATAAGCGGTTCGGATTTTGTAGAAATGTTTGTGGGCGTTGGTGCTTCAAGGGTGAGGGACCTGTTTGACCAGGCAAAGAAAAACTCACCCTGTATTGTATTTATTGACGAGATAGATGCAGTCGGCAGGTTGCGTGGAGCCGGACTCGGTGGTGGTCATGATGAAAGGGAGCAGACACTGAATCAGTTACTTGTTGAAATGGATGGATTTGAAGTTAATGAAGGGATAATCTTGATGGCGGCAACGAATCGTCCTGATATACTTGACCCTGCATTATTAAGGCCAGGAAGATTTGACCGCGTTGTTGTTCTTGATAGACCTGATGTGCGGGGAAGGCTGGGTATATTAAAGGTCCATACACGGAAGACCCCACTTGCACCAGATGTGGACCTTGATGTTCTTGCCCGCGGAACACCGGGATTTTCCGGGGCTGACCTTGCCAATATGTGTAATGAAGCAGCACTTCTTGCCGCACGAAGAAACAAAAATAAAATTTCAATGCAGGAATTTGAGGATGCAAAAGATAAGATACTGATGGGAGTTGAAAGAAAAAGTTTGATTATCTCAGACAACGAAAAGCGGCTCACTGCATATCACGAGTGTGGTCATGTGCTTGTGTCAAAATTTTTACCGGAGATGGACCCCATTCATAAGGTTACCATTATACCACGTGGTATGGCGCTCGGTGTGACTCAGGCCCTACCCATTGATGAAAGGCGCACTTATTCAAAGACTTATTGTTTTAACCAGCTTGCTTTTATGCTTGGAGGCAGGGTTGCTGAGAAACTCATACTTGGTGACCTATCAACAGGCTCAGGGAATGATATTGAAAAGGCAACCAAACTCGCACGAAAAATGGTCTGTGAATGGGGAATGAGTGATAAGCTTGGTCCATTGACTTATGGTGAAAAACAGGAAGAGATATTTTTGGGAAGAGAGATTGGGATGCACCGTGATTATTCAGAAGAGACAGCACGGGACATTGATGAAGAGGTGAAGAACATTATAAAAAAGGCAGAGGCAATTGCAGAAGAGATTATAAAAAATAATATTGAGACATTAAAGAAATTAGCAGAAAAACTACTGGAAAAAGAGATTTTGACTGGTGAAGAGATAGATAAGATAATCAAGGGTGATGCCATGAAAGCAGAGGATGAAATGAAGGTAAAAGAAAAAGAGAGGAATGATGGATAAGAAAAAGATTGAACAGGCGATTAGAATTATCCTTAAGGCGATAAACGAAGATTTGAATCGCGATGGTTTAAGGGATACGCCTCGTCGTGTTGCAGAGATGTATGAAGAAATCTTTGCGGGTGTTAATCAAGACCCTAAAAAAGAATTGAAAACATACAAAACAAAAAATGAAGACGAAATGATTTTGATAAAAGATATACCTTTCTATTCTATTTGTGAACATCATCTTCTGCCTTTTTTTGGTAAGGCACATATTGTTTATATTCCCAAAGAGAATAAGATCACGGGTTTTTCCAGTTTGGTACGGGTGATTGATATTATGGCAAAGAGGCCATTGTTGCAGGAGCGACTGACCCATGAGATTGCAGATTTCTTAATGGCTCATCTCAAGCCAATGGGCGTGCTCGTTGTCATTGAAGCAGAACACCTCTGCCTTTCAATGATTGGTGTGAAAAAACCCGGAACTTTAACCATTACTTCAGCAATTAGAGGAGTAATGCAGTCAACCGCCACCAGGGCTGAAGCGCTCTCTTTAATAAAAGGTAATTAATATTTTGAAATGGTAAAAAAGAGGGGCGGCAGAGCCGCCCCTCTTTTGCTGTTAATTAGAATTACCGTTTGGGCATGAAATACGGAAAATCGGTCTTATTCTGGTAGGCAAATGTCACATCAACTGTTGCGGCAGTAGAATCATAGTCATCAATATGGAGTTTTACAAAATTACCTTCCTCAGTTTTGAACGCAATGAGGTCGCCAACAACAAATGCTACATGGTCCTCGGTTAGATTTGCTGGATTTACATAAGAGACACTATCAAAATCAGCCTGTCCAAGGCTTGTCATCAATGTTGTCCTGCCATTGGGCCTGCGTGAGGCTGAATTTACCTGAAGTGTTTCTGCACCACCCTGGATAAATCTTTCAAAATAGACATCTGCGTTCGGAAATTCGCCGTTTGTTTCGTTCGTGAGTTCTCCTGTTGCAAATATCAATCCACAATTTGCTTCATTTGGATTATTGGGATCAAGTTCAAGCGAAACTGTTACTGTAAATTCTGGTCTTGGTGAAGCCGTGACAAAAGGCACATCTGAATTGTAATTACCGACCTTATCATCGGTATTAACTGTTCTGACCTGAATGTAGTAAACACTATCGTTGCTCAGATTATTTGCAGTATATGAGTTTGTCGTTATAACATTTGTATTATGTGCATTCAGATTTTCACCATCGGCTACGAGCAGGGCTGTAGAATCAGTGTAAACATAGACATTATAACCACTGAAATCAGTGTGTTGTGTAACTGTAGTATCCTCTTCCCATACTACAGTTATTGAACCATCTTCCATTATAGTAGCAACAATCTCTGGTGCGGCAAGTTTTTCTGCTTCACCACCGCAACCAACGAGTGATACCAATGCCACAAGGGCAATTGAACAGAGCATAAATCTCTTCATTTTTTCTCCTTTTTTAAACACAGAAGATTCGCGGAGACCGCAGAATTTTGCGGAGTCCACTTATGGATGTTCCCAGGCACATCCACAAGCCCATTAACCACCTTTTTTCTTTCCCGGTATCACCTCCTTTTATTAGCAATTTTTTTATATAATATATTATATCCAGAATTTCATTTTTGTCAAGGCTCAAGAGGGCTATTATTTATAAAGGGGTGAAGAGGGGTAGTGCCCGATAAATCGGG
>JBBINQ010000015.1:0-51168 GCA_037443805.1 Caldifarciminota bacterium
TATGGCAGGGCGCCAAGATGGCTCTTTGAGAAGATGACAAGACTCTCAAGGGCAATCATTGAGGCGATTGTCATTGAAAAGGGACAAGAAGAGTTCTTGCGTCGTGTCTCTGACCCATTCTGGTTTCAGGCATTTGGTTCGGTTCTCGGCTTTGACTGGCATTCTTCAGGTGTTACAACCACGGTCTGTGGGGCAATGAAAGAAGGAACAAAGGATATTGCCCACAATCTCGGACTATATTTCTGCGGGGGCAAAGGTGGAACTTCAAGGAAGACACCAAAGGAGATTGAGAAGATTGGTGAAAAACTTGGTAAGGACCCGAAAAATTTAATCTATGCTTCAAAGATGTCGGCAAAAATTGATAATACCTGTGTCCAGGATGGCTATAATCTTTATCACCATATGTTTATCTTTACAAAGAATTTTGATTGGGCAGTTGTCCAGCAGGGGATGAGGGGTGATTTAATTAACGAGACTAAAGTCTCTACTCCTCAACAAATAAAAGGAAGAACCGCGCGTCGTTATCACTGGCTCTCTCTGAATCTCAATTCTTTTGTTTGTGATCCACATACTGCAGTTTGCTGTGATATAATCCAGCCAAGCCTTAATATGGTTGCATCAGAAAGTGAAGCATCACAAAGAATTGTAACAGAAATTTCCTGTGAGAATCCAGAAAAAATAATAAAGGAGACAGAAGGAATATTAAAGATGCCACAAAGGCATCCAGTGTTAATAAATGACATCAACCCAAAATATTTGCATAAAATTCTTTTAAAGACCTATGAGATTATGCCGCACAGTTTTGAAAATTTACTACAGGTTGAAGGCCTTGGGCCAAAGACCCTGAGGGCTCTGGCACTTATTGGTGAATTGATATATGGGGTCAAACCATCTTATCGTGACCCAGCAAGATATTCTTTTGCCCATGGTGGAAAAGATGGTTTTCCATATCCAGTTGACCGTGCGACCTTTGAACAATCCATAAATTTTTTGATTGAGGCAATAAGAAGAGCAAAGATTGGTGAGAATGATAGATTGAAACTATTAAAAAAATTAGCAAAATTTTAAAGGTTGACTTTTTATGCAATGTTTGTATAATCTATAGTGAAGATATTTAAGATTACAGGTTGGACTATTCTAATTTTTGTGGTTTTGTTCTTTGGTTGTAGAAAATTTCCTGAGAGTGTGGGAAAGGCAAGGGATGTTGTTATTGTAGGGTCAAGTATAGACACATCGTTAATTAATAGAAATCTCCAGATTTATCAATATGTGCCTCAGCGTGAGCCCAGTTTTATCTTTATCTTTGCACAGGATACATTATTGAAAAATGTAAAACAGTTCCATTCGCTCTTTCTCTATGGTTCATTAAAGGACGATTTTATTTATGAACTACTTGATGCTGAAGCCCGTGTCGCAACATTAAAAGATACCTTTAATCTTTTTAAGGTGGAGAATCTCTGGGCAAAGAATCAGACTGTGGTTATTCTGGCACTTTCAGAACCCAAATATATTTTAGAAGGGATTACCAGATATCAGAAGATGATTACGAAGATTCTTGAAGAGTCTTATTATCGCAAGGTTAAATCATCTTTCTACGAAAAAGAGATGGACAGGAAAATAAAGAGCTATTTGCGTAGATTTGGCTGGGAAATTGATGTGCCTGTGGGTTGGATGATTGATTCCACATATAAAAAAGAACATTTTGTTTTTGTGCATACACATTATCCTGACCGCAGTATCTTTTTTTACAAAGAACAAAATCCACAAAAATTGAATGATTCTTTAGTGATAGAAATGAGAAATAAACTTACAAAAAAATATTATAATGGTGATTATGTCTTTAAGGAACTTACCACAGTTGAGCCGATTGAATTCCAGGATATGAAAGGATTCCGGGTAAGGGGAGTGTGGCAAAATGATTCTTTAGTTGCGGGAGGTCCTTTTCTTTCATATTTTCTTACCAAAAATGGTTTGTTATATATCATTGATGGAATCCTGTTTTTGCCTGGTGAACGCAAAACCGATTATATTATGGGGCTTGAGGTAATGATGAACTCGTTTAAAATAATAGAACAATGAAGAATTTACTCTTGACAATCTTTATATTTTGGTTAAACTATATTGTTGGAGGCATAAATGGCCGAACAAGATTTTTCTGAAATTGCGCGACTCGCTGAGCGTTATAGCAAAGAGCCAAAGTCAAGGATATTTGTGCAACTGGCAGATGCTTATAGAAAAAATAATATGGTTGATGAGGCATTAGAAGTTATAAAACAGGGATTACAATACCATCCTAATTACCCTCTTGCATACTTAATCCTGGGAAAATGCTATTTTGATAAGAGGATGTATGCCCAGTCAAAAGATGCGCTGGAAAAAACAATTGAATTTGACCCGATAAATATTGTTGCTCTGAGAATGCTGGCACAGGTTTGCGAAACACTCAAGGATGAGGCTTGTCAGTTAAAAGCATACAAAGGAATAGTATCCATTGACCCCACAGATGAGATGGCACGGAATAAACTCAACACACTTGAAGCAGGCCAGAAAAAGGGGCAGGTTTTCACGATTACACTTGCTCAGGAATATGAGAAGCAGGGTAATCTTGAAGAAGCATTGAAGGTGTATGAGCAGCTCGGATTTATGGACCCTACAGATCTTGTTGTAAAGCAGAAGATAAAAGAACTGAAGGATAGAATATCAGGAGTGGTGCAGGAAGTGAAAAAAGAAGAAGAGATGCAGGTGGCAGGATTGAAATTGGAAAACTATTTCCAACCGGAGGAGATTAATGTTGCACCGACGAGCGTGGAACCAGTCAAACCACCAGATTCTGCACTGGGCGAACATATAATTGACCTGGAACAGGAGGTTAAACCGCCTGTAGCTGAGGAAATTAAACCAGAGCCGATGATTGAAACAAAAGAGCCAGAAAAAGTCGGAGAGCCCGAAGAAGTTCTTTCAATGGACCAATTGCTTTTAGAACCCACTGAAGTAGTTGAAGAGATAAAACCTGAATCAGTTATTGAGGAACCAGTTCAACCCCCACTATCCACTGAGGTATCTGAAGAGAGAATTTCCGAACCAATTGAGAGGGAGGAACCAGTTACACAACCTGTAGTTGAAGAGAAAGTCAGCATTGAAGAATTAGAAATAAAGAGCGAACCTATTCCAGAAGCACCGATTCAGGAACCTCTTATTGAGGCTGAGGTATCACCTGCACCAGAGCCAATAAAAGAAGTTATTACTGAACCGCCTTTAGAAAAAATCCAGGAAACTTCAATCCCGGAGTCGGTTGGGACAGAGCCAGTAGAACCCCGGACCATTGAGGAAAAACCAGCTGAAGAGAAACCAGTAGAAGAGAAAACTGTTGAAGAAAAACCAGTTGCGCCGTCTGAAGAAAAGAAAAAAGAGGAGACTCCAAAACCCAAAGAAGAAGATTTTAAGTCATTCCAGGATTGGTTATCAAGTCTTTTAAAGTAAAGATTTATGAATATTAAAAAGATTAAAGAACTTGTCAAAATTTTAGAAAACAGCCCCTTAACTGAAATAGAATTTACAGATTTTTGGGGCAGGAAATTGAGGTTATCAAAAATGAATGGTATTCGTGTGGAACCACTCAGTGAGCCACAGGTCATCAAACAGGAAATAAAAGAAAAACCCGTCCCGGTTATGCCGGATAAGATTGAACAGAAGGTAGAGACAGCAGGAAAAAATCTGGTTGCAATACGTTCACCTATTGTGGGTACATTCTATCGTGCACCAGCACCTGATGCTGCACCATATGTTGAAGTGGGTGATATTGTTAAACCCGGTCAGGTGGTTTGCATTGTAGAGGCGATGAAATTGATGAATGAAATTGAATCAGATGTTGCGGGTAAGATTGTTCAAATTCTTGTGAAGAATGAGGAGCCGGTTGAATACAATCAGGAATTATTTCTCATTGAACCTATGTAATTATCTAAAATATAAAATAGAGAATTATGGAACTTAAAACCTTACTTGAAAAAATGATGAAAGTCAATGCCTCAGACTTGCATTTAAAGGCTGGGGCGCCGCCCGTCTTCAGAATTGACGGTCGTCTGGTTATTGAGAAATCTGAATCACTTACACCAGAGATTCTCAAAACAATGGCGTATCAGATTATGACTCCATCCCAGCAACAGACATTTGAGCGGATGAAAGAGATGGATTTTGCT
Organism: Caldifarciminota bacterium; assembly: GCA_037443805.1. Taxonomy (GTDB): domain Bacteria; phylum Hydrothermota; class Tepidihabitantia; order SM23-42; family JAOAFX01; genus JAOAFX01. The sequence continues at coordinate 4,197 of JBBINQ010000015.1, forward strand.
ATTGGTGTGCGTGGTGTTGGTCGTTTCCGTGTTAATATATTCCTTCAGCGTGGTAGTATTGCTATTGCTATGCGTGCGATACCTATTTCTGTAAAACGGGTTGACGAATTAAATCTGCCTGCTATTCTTAAGGAATTATCATTGAAGCCGAGAGGATTAATTCTTTGCACTGGCACCACGGGAAGTGGTAAATCAACAACACTTGCCGCAATGATTGAGCATATCAACGAAAATGTTTCACGGCATATCATTACTATTGAAGACCCAATAGAGTATCTTTTCCGCGATAATCTATCAGTAATAAACCAGCGAGAAGTTCTTATGGATACCATATCATTTTCCATTGCACTGCGTCACATTCTGCGTCAGGACCCTGATGTAATATTGATTGGTGAAATCAGGGATAGGGAGACAATGGATGTAGCATTAAAGGCAGCAGATACTGGCCATCTCGTGATGTCCACACTCCATACACTTAATGCAACCGAAACCATTAACCGTATTATCTCATTCTATCCACCACATCAACATCAGCATATCCGTGTGTTACTTGCAGCAACCCTGGTCGGCGTGGTTTCGTTGAGACTTTTGCCACGCGCAGATGGGAAAGGAAGGATTCCAGCTGTGGAAATTCTTATCTCTACGCCCACGATTAAAGAGTATCTACTTGACCCGGTAAAAACACTATTAATCCAATCAGCAATTGAAGAAGGATATGGACAGTATGGTATGCAGACATTTGACCAATCAATATTCCGTCTCTATAAGGATGGGTTGATTTCTTATGATGATGCAATACAGGCAGTCTCTAATCCAGATGAATTCAAATTAAGGCTCGTGGGAATTGAAGCAACAGCTGAGCGCGGCTGGGGTTCTTTTGAGAAAAAATAAATTTTCATAAAATCTGTTTGAATCCACCTGGACCCGTTTGCATCTGAAATATACAAATGAAATTTGAAAAGATACTCATTGCTAATCGCGGCGAAATTGCAATAAGGATAATTCGGGCGGCAAAAGAATTAAATTTAAAAACTGTTGCAATCTATTCAGAAGCTGACGTAGACGCATTGCATACCCGTCTGGCAGACGAATCAGTTTGTATTGGTCCAGCGCCAGCACGGGAAAGCTATCTCAATATTACCAGAATCATCAGTGCCGCTGAAATAACCGGTGCTAGGGCAATCCACCCTGGTTATGGATTTCTCGCAGAAAATGCAGAGTTTGCCGAAATATGTGAATCCTGCGGGATTATATTCATTGGTCCAAAAGCAGAACATATCAGGGCAATGGGTGATAAGATAAAGGCAAAAGAGACTTTTGCCCGATTCGGGGCTTATGGGATACCGGGTAGCGAGGGGCAGGTTGAAAATATTCGGGATGCAAGAAAGATTGCAAGTAAGATTGGCTATCCGATTATTTTGAAGGCAGCTGCAGGTGGCGGAGGAAAAGGAATGAGGATTGTTCGGGAAGAGGGTGAAATTGAATCAGGATTTAGGATTGCACAGGCAGAGGCAAAGGCGGCATTTGGTGACCCCAGATTATACATTGAAAAATATATTGAGAAACCAAGGCATATTGAAGTTCAGATCATCGGTGATATGTATGGTAATGTTGTCGCACTTGGTGAGAGGGAGTGTTCAATTCAGAGAAGGCATCAGAAGTTGATTGAGGAATCACCTTCAGTTGCAGTGGATGATAATATACGGGAGAGATTACTTAAAACAGCAGTAACAGCAACTGCAGGTATTGGTTATCAATCTGCCGGAACCATTGAATTTTTAATGGATGAAAAGAAAAATTTTTACTTTATGGAGATGAATACAAGGATTCAGGTTGAACATCCCGTGACTGAAATGGTTACGGGTATTGATATCCTAAAAGAGCAGATAAAGGTTGCCCTTGGTGAAAAACTTTCTTTTACTCAGGATAATATCAAATTGAAAGGTAGTGCAATTGAATGCAGGATCAATGCAGAAAATCCAGAAAGAAATTTTACACCATCTCCGGGCAGGATCTCTTTCTTTCATATGCCACAAGGTATTGGAGTCCGTTTTGATACCCATATCTTTGCCGGTTATACAATTCCACCCCATTATGATTCTTTGATTGGCAAACTCATCTGTCATGGAAATTCAAGGAATGAGGCGATTGCCCGAATGAAAAGGGCACTTGAGGAGATCGTGATAGAAGGTGTTCAAACCACTATCCCGTTCCACCTTGAAGTGATGAATAACGAAAAATTTATTAAAGGTGATATTTCAACAAAGTTTATTGAAGAGAATTTTGGATATAAGTAGAATAGGGATAGGTAGTAAGTAGTATGTAGTAAGTAGTAAGTAGTATGTAGTAGGTAGTAAGTAGTAAGTAGTAGGGAGCGTCCAGTTTCAACTGGACGAAAAATTTTCATATTTCTAATACGCCCGATAAATCGGGCAACTACAGTTCTCGTCTATCGTTAGTGGGTTACGAAGCCCGTATCGTAAACAAGGGTTATCAAGGGAAATCAGGGGTAATAAGGGGGAATAAAGGGATATACCCATCTTCACCCCTCTTTACCCCTCTTCACCCTTTTTCACCCTCACCTCAATAAGACTGCCTTCTCCACCTGTTTGAATCCTTCATTTTCCAGTCTGACAAAATAAACACCTGCGGGAAGTCTGCGACCCAAATCGTCTATGCCATCCCAGACGACTTGGGTTGGATGGTTAGATGGTTGGATGGTTAGATGGTTAAAGGATTTTACCAATCTGCCTGTCGCATCGTAGATTTGTAGTTTGGTGTTTAGAATTTCGGATTTGGGATTTGTTTGGGATTTGGTGCTTGGGATTTGGAATTTAATGCCTGTGGCATTCCTGAATGGATTTGGAGAAATAGTTAAATACATATTCTGGGTTGGAGATTGCGAACTTTCTTCTATTGCTGTGACATATTCCACATTCACATCATCAATATAGAATCCTTCACTAATTGCACCATCATTGTCGCTGATAAAAGCGATTCTGACCTGGATTGTATCGCCATCAGCATAATCTTTCAATAAATACTTTTCACAGAACCAATTACTCTGGATTGGTCTCTGTTCAAGTGCACCACCCGTGCCAATAAAATCTAATGTATCAGCACCATTGTGATGTTGAACAATCACATAGATACCATCACTACCATAGATTGGGACTCTGAACCACCGATAAAATTTTAACAAAGAGTTCTTTTTTATCATAAAAGGAACGGTCTGGATATAACAGTTCATATTGTTCACATATTGACCAGCAGATTCATTTCCACAATACCAGGAATGGGTTGGAGAGAATGAACGCCGGGTTGATATATGCCAGAGATTGTTTGTTCCACCGGTTGTCCAGAGGTCTGTGCCAGACTCCATATCATCACTGAAGCCTGTTTCACCCACAAGAATATAAACAGTATCTGTAAATGAATAATTTTCTGTTGTTACATTAAGCAGTAGTTTTGAGATATAAGATGGGGGACAGAATGGACTGATATATACTACAAAAGGTTCTGTTGCAATCTTTAAGGATTCAGCAGGGATTTCACCGTAGCGCACTGTGTCAAGGAGAACAAAGGTATATGGGTCAATAGATTCTAATCCCGCACGGCACGAGTGTCCTACACCAAAACCGCGGTTTTGTAAATCTATATAGAGCGATTCAACTGCTCCTGGTAATACTGGTAGGTTAGAGATATTTGTGTTTGCAATTTCTATTATTGGTGTTCCTACCAGGATATTTGGTTTGAAGTTTTGTCCCTGATTATTGTGATTGATTAATAGATTGAATTCAATACAATCTCCATTCCGGGCAATATTTTTTATCTTTACTGCAAAGGCATTATCAAGTATTATTGAATCGCCAGCAGGCAATGAATTCAAAAAGGCAATACTATCAATGATTAACACAAGTGTATCACTTGAAGATAATCTTAATAGAATGCTGTCAGCGTTTGTATTTCCACAATTTTTAATCTTTGTTGAAAGTAGAATATCTTCTCCTGGATTTGGGATGTGGTCATTATTGCCAAACATATCGTTAATATTCCAACCCTGGTAATTTATATAAGGACCGCTGGATACTGGAATGGATTGTTCTAATGGTAGATAATTGTGCGCTGATACAGTGAGGGCAAAATTTCCTGTGGTTGTTGGAGTCGTGCTCAAAAATATTGTGCCACTTGCATCTGTATAACCTGAGGCATAAGATTCATTATTTTTCATCAAACAGACTAAGGCATTTTTTACTGGCAAGTTGGTTAATTTATCTTTCACGGTTATCAAAATATTTGCGTTGCCCAAAGGAATTGATTGGGGATAAAAGACAAGCAGGGTGTCAGGAATTTTTGTCCAGACCGGCATTTCCGGGTCACCCAGTAAATTTATCTGGTACTGGTGCCAGCGATAAACATTCTCTTCCCGTGAATATGGAATAAAATATGCCTTGGCAATTGTTAGTGCTTCACCAAGATGAAAATTATCTTCATTGAATAGTGAGTAAAAGAATCTACTATCAAATCTATCTGAATAACCAAATCCAGGATTGCCCGGAGAACCCCATCCATAACTTGAATTGCCAATATAGGCAACACCACCACCATTAGGACTGTTTACAAATGCCTCAGATACAGAGGCATAATCAAAGGCATTGGTCCAGCAACCGATTGAATAGAGTATGCCATATCTTGGGCCATTCGTTATAGTGTCAAAATCTGCAGAATATATTCTATGGGGCCAGCCACCTACTGATATCAAATCAATCCAGCCATGGCCATCGTGGTTTATTAAATTCTGCCCGTCTCTTATTGCCTGCATCACTGCTGCTTTTGTTTCATTACCTAAACTTTGGTACAACTTTGTTATTTCAAAATTTGTCGGAAATGATTCATCACCAATCTTATTTTTGTGAACCGCCTGGTCAGTATAAGGGTCGGTCCATAAGATTTCAGCAGTGAATAGCCCATTGTCCAGATAATTGAGCTGGGGATTCTTTTCATAGGTTAGAATCTTATTTACAAATCTTTGTGCTTCATCAATAGTATTTACTGGTGCCCGACCCACAAACAGGTCCGGGTACAGGTTGATACTATCTTCTATCTCACCATAACTTCCGTCATTATCTAAATCCCAATTACCCTGTAAATCTGCATAATACAGATCACAGGGCAATGTATCTTCTCTGCCTGGTGAATAGCCTGCACTACAGGTCATTGCATAGGCAAATCTGCAGGGAATAAAATCAACATCACCTCCCAGCAGAACATACTTTGTGCTTGAATCCACAAGAGTCTTTAGATAATTCCTAATCTTTGCAGCGCTATCTTCGCCTGGATAATGGGAGATAATCCAGGAGACATTTCTTACCTTTGCAGGCAATCCTTTTTTTGTTTTCCAGTCTGCCAATCTTTGAAAAATTGTATCCATTGGTGGCTCAGTGATTATAACATAGGCTAATTGTTCAAGTTCATATCTTTCAGTAGGTGAAAAAATATCTTCATCATTGGACACGAGTTTTTTTACAAGGTAATTATTTGTGTGAAGATTCACCCCACCTTCGTAATAGACCGCAAATTTTATTGAATTATAAAAAACCAATTTTTTTGTTAATGGATAATACTGGAATGGAACACATACTAATTCACAGATTTGATGATTGCCAACGACAAAAGAACCTTTGTATTGAAGAATCTGTTCAGGATAAGGCTCAGGCGAAAGATATATTTGCGGGTTCGGCTCAGTGGCGCTCTGGATAATTTTTTGCGATAATATTACTGGTTTATGTGCAAAAGAGACATTTTGTTGTAACTCAAATTCATTCTGTGATGTAGAAAGTATCCCAATTTTTTTAATTACTGCTCCGTATGGCAGGGCTATCTTTATAGTTTTTGCGGGCAATTCAGGGGCTCCTAATCCATCTGTAATCTCCCAGTTATGTATTCTAATTTTTACTCCATCAGATGACTGCAAAAATTGCAATTCATCAATGCTACAATTTATATCGCCATAATATACACTACTAATAAGGCAAAAAATTATCATCATTGTCATTAATACTCCTTTTATTTACCGGCAAAATTCACCCGATTTCCACCCAGTTCCTTGGATTCATAACAGGCATGGTCTGCAAGGTCTATCAGTTGTTTTTTATTGCGGCTATCTTTGGGGAATATTGCAATACCAATACTGAGTGTGACCGGTGGGTCAAGATTTTCTGATTCAATCTTTTTTCTGATTCTTTCGGCAACGACAAGGGCAAAATTTGCATCGGTTTCTGGTAAGACAGCAATGAATTCATCACCACCATACCTTCCAATAAAGTCAACATCTCTGATTGTATCCTTCATCAACATACTGAATTTTTGCAGGATATAATCGCCTGCTGAGTGACCAAATTTGTCATTATAGCTTTTAAAATTATCAAGGTCCATCATCATAACTGCAAATGGACGGCGGTATCTCTCTGCCCTTTTTATTTCGCTATCTAACATCATCTCAAAACTTCGGCGATTTGATAGACCAGTGAGTGGGTCAGTCAAAGAGAGTTTTTTCGCTTCTTCATAGAGCCGTGCATTGTCCAGGGCAATTGCAATCTGGGCACTGAGTGTAGAAAGGATTTTTATATCATCAGGTGTGAACCCATCAATTTCCGGACTTTCTATATCAATCACACCAATGAGCCTTTCGCCAATCATCAAAGGAAAGCAGACCTCGCTCTTTGCTTCTTTTACACCAGGTATATAATATGGATCCTTTGATACATCTGGAGAATAATACATTTCACGGGTTGCTGCAACATGGCCAGTAATACCAGTAGCGCCAATTTTAATCTTTATTTCCTTAACTGACTCAGGATAATTTATAAATGAACGAAGTTTCAATTCCTGTTTTTCTTCATCAACGAGAAATATTGCAAGGTTTAAATAACCAAAGGTTTCAACAAGACGTTCCAGTATATTCATTAGTAGTGCATCAAAATCAAGCGTGGAGATAAATGTTCTACCTACTTCATAGAGAATAGCGGTCTCCTGCGCTTCACGGGTGATCTTTTTATAAAGTTTTGTATTATCAAGGGCAATTGCTGCCTGTGTGCACAATAATTGCAGGTATTCAATTTCTGAGGGAGAAAAATCTCGTGGCATATAAGAATTTACATAGAGTATACCAATCAAAGTCTCCCGTGCAATTAAGGGCATTCCAATTACTGCCCTTCTGCCTTTTTCTAATGCTACTGGGCTAGCATTTTCGTATTGGTTCAAGTCCGGGATAATCACTGGTCTATGATTTTTTATGATTTCACCTGAGATGCCATTGCTGAGTCGCGCCGAGGATCTATATCTCTTTAATTCGCCAGTTTCTTTAGAAAAATCAAATGATTCAATAATCATACTATTTGGTTCATCAATCAGCAAAAGGCTCCCTGCATCAGTGTGGGTAAGCTTGATTGCTGATGAGAGCAGAACCTTCATTATGTTTTCGGTTTCAAAGGTTGAACTGAGCGTAATCCCGATATGCTCAAGCTCGGTTACGATCCTTGATTTTTCTTCAATTTCACTGATAAGTTTGGTATGTTCTATTGCAAGGGCAGCAAGTTTACAGAAGAAATCCAGAGCACTATAATTTCCAAATTTCTCAATTTTTTCACGGTAATACAGATTCAAACAACCAATGGGTTCATTTTTTAATAATAAAGGGGCTGAAACAAAAGAACATAAACCCTCTTTTTTTATCCATTCTATAGAAAAAATATCTCCTTTTTCTTCAAAAATTTTAATTACATCAGGAACAAAACGCGGCTTTTTTTCCTGACAGACCTTGCCGGCAATCTCTTCGTCCTTTCGCACCTTTACTACTTTTAGATATTCTGAGGAAAGATTTGTGGAATGGGCAATGGTCAGAAATTCTTTTTCTCTATCAAAAAGCATAATTGATGATGCAGAGGCATTAAAGAATGAGCAGGCGGTTCTGGTAATGGTATCAAAGACCTTATTTAGTGAGTGATGCTCAAGCAGTGATTCCGCAATCTTTGTTAGATTTTCTGATAATCCTGACTTTTCCATTATTTAATTATATAGAATTGGGCAGGATTGTCAATGGTTGACACAATTTAAAAAATGGCTATAATATTTTATGAGGTATTTTGCGATATATACGATTCTGCTTTTGACGAGCATTATTGGCTGTGGTGTTAATCCACGAGAAAAGGCACTTACTATTCTGAATGAAGGATTAAAGGATAGGTCAGAGGTCATTCAGATAAATGCGGCAAAGGCGCTCATTGAAACAGGCAATAGAGATGGCTATGAGATTCTATACAAAATGCTTCAAAATGGGAATAGTGATGCTATTGTTGCATCACTTGGTGCTCTTTATACACTGAAAGAACAGACATATTCTCCGGTTATCGCAAAATTGAGTAGCCATTCTGAACCACTTGTTCGGACCGAAGCCTTTCACTTGATCGCGCTTAGCAGGGATACAAACTATAAGAACATTCTTATTAATGGTGCGAATGACCGTATTGCCCGTGTCAGGCGTTACGCATACCAGGGTTTGGTCAATTTCAAAGATGCCCGTTTGATAATGGATGGTTTAAAGGACAGCGACCCACTTGTCAGGATAAGTGCAGCAAAATCACTCGGTATGCTGGGCAATGCACAGGCAAAAGACTTCATAAAAATGGAGATGGACCCAAAAAATCCCAACCCTGAAATCTGGGCATCTGCGGTTCTGAGCCTTGGTGAGCTTGGTGATACATCGGCAATTCCCTACATAAAAGAACTCTTAACTGATACACCCTGGGACCTGCGTATTGCATCAGCAGAGGCACTCCTTATGCTTAAAAATAATTCCGGGGTTGAAATTCTAAAATCTGGAATTCAATCTCCAGACCCTTTTATCCGGGTTAAAGCGGTTGAGGTTATGGGCCGTTTTCAGCTTCCTGATTTTTATGAATTATTAAAGCAAGCCACAAAAGATGAATATATCAATGTCTCAATCAGTGCGATAAATGCACTTGCAAAATATCAGAAAAAAGAAAATTTAAAGTTATTTGAGCAATTGTTATCTGCACCAAACCCGCTTGTAAGGATTGCTGCAGCAAGTGCCTACTTGAGAAATTTGTAATATGCCTTTGAAGTTATTTAATACTCTGACCAGCAGACTTGAGGAATTTAAACCGCAAAACGAAACAGTGCGCATCTATTCCTGTGGATTGACTGTGCAGGGTCCTCCTCATGTTGGGCACATCAGGGCAGCAATTACCCGTGATATATTGTTGCGCTGGCTTATCCATCTCGGCTACAATGTCAAGGCAATTGAGAACTTTACTGATGTTGATGACAAAATTATTAAAAAGCAAAAAGAACTCAATATGGATTGGAGGATGATTGCGGAAGAAAACGCAAAGAAGTATATTGAAATGTGTGAATTTTTGAATATCATTAAACCGCAATTTTACCCAAGGGCATCACAACATATTGAAGAGATTATCAATCTTATTCAACGGCTCATACAAAAGGGTTTGGCGTATGAGAAGTCGGGCGATGTATATTTTCGTGTGCGCAAATTTTCTGATTATGGAAAGTTATCAAAAAAGAGCATAGATGAATTGCTCAGTGGTGCACGCATTGAACCAACTGAACTTAAAGAGGACCCATTAGATTTTGCCCTCTGGAAATCAGCAAAACCAGATGAGCCATACTGGTTGAGTCCATGGGGAAGGGGACGGCCGGGTTGGCATATAGAATGTTCAGCGATGTCTATGCATTATCTCGGCGAAACATTTGATATCCATACAGGTGGTGAGGATTTGATATTCCCACATCATGAAAATGAAATTGCCCAGTCTGAGGGTGCTACTGGCAAAAAATTTGTTCAATACTGGTTACATAATGGAATGGTCAATATTACCGGTGAAAAGATGTCAAAATCTACAGGACGGTATTTTTTGATAGAAGAGATTGTTAGAGATTTTTCAACAAATGTAATCAGATTATTTCTATTGAAGACACATTATCGCAGTCCGATTGAATTTTCCAAGGAGCGCCTTGAAGAGGCAAGGTCAGCATATTCAAGGATTCAAACATTTCTTGATAAATTTGGTAAGGGTGATAAAAATTCAAATATGCAAAGATTGGATGAATTCACTGCGGCAATGAATGATGATTTAAATACACCTCAGGCATTGGGTATAATTTTTGAATTGATTAATAAAGGATACGAGACAAACGATATTGGGATCGCAGAAAGCATAAGGCAATACCTTAAAATATTAGGTTTTGTTGAAGAAAAAAAAGAAACAGATGACCTTTCACCAAAATTATTAGAAATAATTTTGCATTTAAGAAACCAATTACGCAAAAACAAACAATATGAAATGGCTGATGAAATCAGAAAAAAATTGAATGATTTAGGTATTATTATTGATGATAATTTAAATGGAAGTACATATCGTCGGGAGGTAAAATGATACAGGTCACACAGATAAAAAAAGGAATGCTTATTAAAATTGATAATGACCCTTATGTTGTTTTGTCTGTTACCCATATAACGCCTGGAAACTGGCGGGGAATGGTGGTCTGTCGGATAAGAAATCTTACCAGTGGCATTTCAAAAGAAATGCGATTTCGTTCTACAGACCGTGTTGAAGAAGCAGATGTGGAAGAGATTGAGATGGAATACATCTATTTTGCTGATGGTAAATACTATTTTATGAATCTGGATAATTATGAGCAGATTCCCCTGGATGAAGAACTGCTCGGCGAGAATGCAAAATTATTAACGCCCAATATCAGAGTCAAAGTTGAATTTTTTGAAGGGAAGCCCTTTGGTATAATCTTGCCCAAGACCGTTACATTAAAGGTTGTGGAGACGCAGGCATATATTAAAGATGCTACTGCCCAGGCACAGACCAAGCCAGCAGTGCTTGAGGGTGGTTATAAATGTCAGGTCCCTCCATTTGTTGAGGTCGGGGATTTAATAAAGATTGATACTGAAACAGGCGAATATCTGGAGAGGGCATAATAACTATTAACGATTTTTTAGGAGGTTTTATGGCTGATGACTTACACGAAGAAATAAAAAAGATTGCAGAGAAGATTCCGGGTTGCCTTTATGCCAGTCTTGTGGGTTATGATGGTATTTCGGTTGCCCAGCATATTATTGAGGCAAGTTTTGACATTAACCTTTATGATGCGGAGATATCTTCTTTGATGCTTTCATCGCGCGAAGTAAAAAGAAATTTGAATCTTGGCGTAGAGAATGAATTGATATGGATTACCCAGCAGGCATTTTTTATAATCCAGCCAGTGGGCGATGATTATTTTATCTATACCTGCCTTAAGCCGGTCGGGTCAAATCCAGGGGTTGCCCGTATTGAAATCAATAAGGCAAAACCCAAATTGATAGAGATTATCTATCCCAAACCAGTCACATAAGGAGGATGTGTAAATTAAATCTTCAGGAGTAAGGGCTCTCCTTGCTGTAATCATTGGGATACTATTTAGTGTAATATTCAGTTTTCCATTTATCCACTACTGCATAATAATTATCCTTTCTATAATTTTCTCAATCTTCAGAAGAGAATTTTTGTTGGTTACATTAGCCGGGCTCTCTGCATTGAATACATTTTTAAATGGACAAAAACAAGATTTGCCAGCAGGCAAAGAATTGTGCTACAGGGCTGTTGTCATTGGTGAGGACCAGAATGACAATCGGATGAAATTGAGATTGGTTGTAAATTCTGTTATCATCAACAGGGATACAATACCACTTTCACTTAATGCTGTGCACAATACTTTCAAAATTGATAATTATCTCGGCAAGATAGTAACTATTAAAGGTAGACTCATCCTTGCAAAAAAAATCCACCAGCCAAATGTAGTCGTGGGTAGTATTATTTTGAGTGAAGATTACTATGGCTTTGCAGGAAAATTGGTCAATAATGCAAATGGTTATATAAATAACCTCATTCAAAACTCACTCTCTTCTGATTGCGCGCTCATTGCTAGGGGTCTTGTTTTAGGGGGCAGTAGTAGATTGAATGAGGCATTAAAATCAGTCTTTGCCCGGGCTGGTATATTGCATATTCTCGCCGTATCAGGACTACATATTGGGTTTTTAATTACTTTCTTAGGAACTATTTTAATATTTCTGCCCATTTCACCAAAATTGAAATTTTTAATAATTATGCTTACCTTGTTATTCTATGCAGCTCTGACCGGATTCAGACCCAGTGTTTTAAGGGCATCACTTATGGCATTCTTTTTTGGACTTTCGTTTTTGATACAACGGGAAGTTGATGCTATGCATATTGTGAATATGACTTGTTTGATTTTTGTACTACTATATCCGGGTATGCTTTTTGATATTGGTGCACAACTTTCTTTTGCTGCAGTATATGGAATAATATATGTATTACCAAGGCTTAATACTATTTTTTTTAAAAACATAAAAATTGGTGTGCTCAAACCAATCTTCTGGGCAATGGCAGTCTCGTTCTCTGCCCAGATTTTTGTATCTCCTTTTTTGATTTATTATTTTAATCAATTGCCCACACTTGCAATCTTTTCCAATCTTCTGATCGTTCCTCTTGCTTCTGTAGTTATCTATCTTTTATTTATTTTAATTGTTTTTTCTCTCTTTTTTGCGCCTGCAGTAAAGTTCATTTCTTTTTTTATCAACCATTTAATATGGCTGCTCAAAGAAATTGCAGGATTATTTGCCTCTCTGCCTTTTTCCTCAATATCCCTAAATATTTCACCGGTCTTTCTAATTCTTTTTTTTCTTATGTTTAATAATAGAATGCGAAAATGGACAATATTTATCGCCTGTGCAATTGCAATCTTTTTTTCTGTGGGTTCTTTTTGTTCTGTGCCATTAATTAAAATTACCAACAACGCAGCACATATTATCTTACCCAGTCAGATAAGCATATTGGTTTGTGATGAAAATATTAGAATATTGCCGGATGATTTTTATCAAACCAGAGTCAATTATCTTGTTGCTGCAAAAAGAATTACTGAGGTAAAAGATGATTTTATTCCTTTACCCGAGAGATTCCAGACAAAAGACATCAAATTTGGCGATTTTTCAATTCACCTTGATAATAAGATTTTTATCCAGTATCAGGATTTTGTGATTAGCTTACCCGACAATATGGAAGATAACCTCATAAAGTATATTATCTGCGGCAGAAAAGGAGTCTATCAGTTTGCTGCACCGGCTGAAGCATCAGTTTTAGACCGCATTATTGCTGACTTCCAACTCCATTTTGGCTCTCTAAAAGTAAATCTGTGAAACACAGAGAATAATATTGACATTTTGAAGAAAAAGTGTAAAATTAGAGGTTAAGGAGGTTTGATGGGTAAGATCAGGGTGGCGATTATAGGTGTTGGAAATTGTGCATCAAGTTTGGTTCAGGGTGTCTATTATTATCGGAATGCCCAGGAAAAACAGATAATCCCTGGTATAATGCATACCAGGATTGGGGGTTATCATATAAATGATATTGAGTTTTCTCTGGGAATTGATATTGACAAAAATAAGGTGGGTAAGGACCTTGCCGAGGCTATCTATACCAAGCCCAATAATACTTATAAGTTCTGCACTGTGCCTAAATTGAATGTGCCTGTGGTTAGAGGAATGACACATGATGGATTGGGCTATTATCTTTCACAGATCATTGAAAAGGCGCCCGGCCCTACTGCAGATATTGTTAGGTTATTAAAAGAGACACATACTGATGTGGTTGTTAATTTTCTGCCAGTAGGTAGTGAAGAGGCAACAAAATGGTATGTTGAGCAGGTGCTCACTGCCCGTTGTGCCTTTATAAATTGTATTCCTGTCTTTATTGCCAGCCAGAAATACTGGCAGAAAAGGTTTACTGAAAAAGGTTTGCCCGTGCTCGGTGATGATATAAAGTCCCAGGTTGGTGCGACCATTGTGCATAGGGTGCTGGTGAACCTATTCAATGACCGTGGTGTAAAGCTGGAAAGAACATCCCAGCTAAATGTGGGAGGCAATACTGACTTCTTAAATATGTTAGAACGTTCGCGATTGCAATCAAAGAAGATTTCAAAAACGCAGGCAGTTACATCGCTGTTAAAATATGATATCGGTGCTGAGAATATCTATATTGGTCCATCAGATTATATTGCCTGGCTCACTGATAGAAAATGGGCATATATGAGATTGGAAGGAAAAACATTTGGGGATGTGCCGCTCAATATTGAATTGAAGCTTGAGGTCTGGGATTCGCCTAACTCAGCGGGCGTTGTGATTGATGCTATCAGATGTGCTAAACTTGCACTTGATAATAAATTGAGCGGTGCAATAATTGAACCATCAAGTTATTTCTTTAAATCCCCACCGGTTCAATATCCTGATTATATCTGTCGTGAAAAGACCGAGGCATATATTAAAAAATATGGGGTGAAAACTATAAATAAAAAAGCACCTACCAAAAGCAAAAAATGAGAAAAAGATGTTCTTAACAAACATTGTCAATGAAGCGTGGATTATTTATTACCTTTGAAGGAGTTGAAGGTTCGGGCAAGACGACTCAGGCAAAAGCACTGGCTGAGTGGTTTGAACAAAAGGGAATCCCCTATGTTCTCGTGCGCGACCCAGGAACAACAATCATAGGTGAAAAGATTAGGGAGATTCTTTTAAATCCAGATAGCTCAATACATCCTAAATGTGAGGCAATCCTTTTTCTGGCAGCACGCAGCCAGCTCGTTTACGAAAAAATTCTTCCAGCACTTCAGGAAAAGAAAATTGTAATTTCTGACCGATTTTTTGATTCAACATATGCTTATCAAATTTATGCACGCAAACAACCTGAACGACTACTGACAATTTTCAACCGCTATGCCAGTGCCGGATTAAAGCCTGATCTAACCTTTCTTGTGGATATAGATATTGCTGATGGCCAGGCAAGAGGAAAGTGCACGGACCGAATGGAGAAGCAGGGTTTTTCTTACCACAGGGATGTTCGGGCAGCATATCTGAAACTTGCCCGCAGGGCAAAGAAAAGGATAAAAATTCTTGATGGAACAAAGTCAGTTGATGTACTGAGGCAAGAAGTCATTAATTATGTAAAAATTTTAATGGTGAGAAAGGGGTATCACTATGATAGTAAAGAATAAAAATTTGTGGCAGAGCATTTCGCGGTATTATGTATTGCCCCTGGTGATAATCTCAGTGTTGTGTGGGCTATTTATTGTTGGGCACTGGGTTTGGGCAAAATCGGATATCTATTCTACACTACGCGTTTTCAACACAATCCTCAAAAGTGTTGAGGAGAATTATGTTGATGAGGTTGATGCAGATTCGCTAATTAAGGGTGCAATTGATGGTATGCTTGAGTCCTTAAAAGACCCACATACTCAATATCTAACAAAGGATGAATATGAACAATTACGGGTGACTACAGAAGGAGAGTTCGGAGGAATTGGTGCCCAGATTGGAACCAGGGAAGAGAAGATTGTTATTATTTCACCGCTTGAAGGCACTCCGGCATATCGGGCTGGACTATTGCCCGGTGATTTTATTATAATGGTGGACAGTATCCCAACCAAAGGTAAAAGTGTTGACCTTGTTGTCAAACAGATTCGTGGCACCCCAGGAACAAAGGTTTTATTGACAATTCAACGCGATGGAATCCCTGAACCATTCAATGTAGAAATCACGCGGGCGATCATTAAGCTTGAAGCAGTTCCTTATTATGGTATGGTGACAGATGATATCGGCTATATCTATCTTGCCAATTTTTCTCGCACCGCTGAGACAGAATTTAAAAACGGCCTTGATTCCCTGTTTGCAATGGGCGCGAAAAAAATAATCTTTGACCTGCGCGGAAATTCTGGAGGTTTACTCCAGGAAGGGATTGCTATAAGTGAATTCTTCCTTAATCCGAACAAAGATATTGTGACAACAAAAGGCAGGATTGAATTGCCAAAGACATTCAAATCTCAGAGATTATATTCCTATGGTGAATTTCCAATGGTCACCCTGGTTGATGGCGGAACTGCTTCAGCAAGTGAAATTGTAGCAGGAGCTCTTCAGGATTGGGATAGAAGTTTGATTGTAGGGACATATACATTTGGTAAAGGTTCAGTGCAGAATGTTATACCACTTGAAAATGGTGGAGCCCTTAAGTTGACAACCGCACGATGGTATACACCAGTAGGAAGATGTATTGATAAGCCATTTGCTGCTGAAGAATCTGCCTCAGCAAGTGTTTCTAAGGTTGATACGAGTAAAAAGAATGTTTACATTACACTTAATCTAAAGCGTAAGGTTTATGGTAATGGTGGGATTACTCCAGATATTGTAATTGAGCCCCAGAAATTTACCAAATTGGAGACGGACATCTGGATAAAAGGATATTTCTTTGATTTCGCAGTACATTATACCAATACGCACAAAAACCTTGATAAAAACTTTGTTGTGGATGATAAGGTGCTTGATTATTTTGCTACATATTTGAAAGAGAAGAAAAAGATGGTTTTTACTCCTGCCCAATTTGATTCAGCAAAGGTCAATCTTGCCGACCGTATAAAACAGGAAATCATTTTAAATCTGTTCGGGCGTAAAGAAATGTACCGCTGGAGAACGGGTACAGACCCGCTCATCAAAAAGGCAGTGGAAATGATGAAGGAGGTGAATTCCCAGAGGGAACTTTTTCGTTTCGTCAAACAGTGACGAAAATTTTGATAACGGAACAAATAATTCAATGTTAATATATTTGATTATTGGTTCGGTCTGTATTTTTTTGTTGTTCTTATGGGGGATTCTATTTCTTGGGTTCTGGTTGAGAAGGAGGACCATATCATAATGCCTACTTCCGCCAAATTAACTATTAGATTGATGACAAATTCTGAGTTAGAATGAATATATGTATCGGATTGAGATAAAAAGAAAGAACGACCCGCGAGGAAAATTTGTCAAAGAAGACTTTGAGTCAGTAGGTTTCCGGGGTATTACTTCGGTTGAGGTGAGGGATGTCTACTATATTTATGACCGTATCCCTTATAAAAAAGTAGTATTTATTGCGCGGGAATTGTTTTGTGACCCAGTAGTTGAAGAATTCAAAATTTGTCCGGGCAAAGGTTTTGAAATTCTTTTTAACTTAGGTGTGACAGACCCCAGAGAAGATAGTATAAAAAAAGCAGCAAGGGATATAGGAATAAACCTGAAAAGTGTAAAGACCGGAACAAACTATATATTTAAAGGCAGGTTTGATAAAGAAAGATTGAAACAGACTGCGGGTTTATTCCTGTATAATCCATTGATTCAACACATCAAAAAAATAGGTGAGAAGGAATTTTTCACAAAAAAAGTAAAATATTCGCATTTGAATATTGACCTGAATACTGACCTGGAAAAGTTAAGCCGGGAAATGGGGCTATCATTATCAAAACTTGAGATGGAGACAATTAAAAGATATTTTCAAAAAATAAAACGGAAACCTACGGATGTTGAGCTTGAAACAATTGCCCAGACCTGGAGTGAGCATTGTAGACACAAGACATTTCTCGGAAAGATTAAAATGGGTAATGAAGTAATAGATAATCTTCTGAAAAATACGATAATGCGGGCAACCCGGGAAATAGCCCATCCTTTGTGCCTTTCTGTATTTCACGATAACTCAGGCATTATTGAATTTGATGAACATTATGGTGTCTGTTTCAAGGTTGAAACTCATAATCATCCTTCTGCATTAGAACCTTACGGTGGCGCTGCCACAGGGATTGGCGGTGTTATCCGCGATATTTTAGGCACAGGCCTTGGTGCGCGTCCTATTATGAACACTGATGTTTTCTGTTTCGGACCTCCTGACCTTGATTACAAAAAACTGCCAAAGGGAATATTGCATCCAAAGAGGATTATAAAAGGGGTGTACCAGGGTGTGCGTGATTATGGAAATCGTATGGGCATACCCACGAAGAGCGGTGCTGTGTATTTTGATGATGATTTTCTTTATAACCCATTGGTCTATTGCGGCACTGTGGGATTGATTAGAAAAGACCGGATTAAAAAGGGTGCAAAATGCGGAGATTTGATCTTACTTGTCGGCGGCAAAACCGGACGCGATGGTATACATGGAGCAACTTTTTCATCTGCGGAACTCTCTGTTGAGGCGGAGAAATCGTGTGTGCAGATTGGTAATCCGATTGTAGAAAAAAGGGTGATGGACTGCCTTCTGAAAGTGAGTGAACTGGGGATTTTGAATTCGGTTACGGATTGTGGTGGTGGTGGGCTTTCAAGCGCGGTTGGTGAAATGGGCAAAGAAATAGGGGCAAAGGTCTATTTAGAAAGGGTGCCCCTTAAATATGCCGGGCTCACACCGAGAGAGATATGGATTTCAGAATCTCAGGAACGAATGATACTTTCAGTGGCACCAGCACATATCAAAAAAGTCATCAAGATTTTTAATAGCGAAGGGGTAGAAGCAACGGTCATAGGAAAATTTACCAATAATAAAAAATTAGAATTGTATTACAAAAATCAAAGGGTTTGTGAACTGGATATGGATTTTTTACACAATGGACTTCCAATGCCTGAAAAGAAGGCACAGAAAAAGAGTGTGAATTTTAAAAATCTACAATTTCCTGAGCCTCGCGACTATAATAAAATCTTGCTTGATATTGCAGGTAGTTATAACTGTTCTTCGCGTGAATGGCTGGTGCGAGAATATGACCACGAAGTTCAGGGTGCAAGTGTTATAAAACCATTCACAGGTGTGTACAAAGATGGACACCAGGATGCAGTTGTGATAAAACCATTACTTCACAAGAATAAAGGAATTGTAGTTTCATGTGGTATAAATCCTTCTTATGGGAAATATGATGCCTACAATATGGCATTATCTGTGATTGATGAGGCACTTCGCAATATTGTTGCAACTGGTGGTGATATTACAAAATGTGCAATGCTTGATAATTTTTGTTTTTCTTCACCAGAGCGAGAAGAAGTTCTTGGAGATATTGTATTGAGCGCACGCGGATGCTATGATGGTGCCAGGGCATTTGGTGTGCCGTTCATTTCAGGAAAAGACAGCTTAAATAATGAATGGTTGGATGAAGATGGAAAGAGCCATTTAATCCCGCCTACACTTCTGATCTCAGCAATCGGCATTATTGATGATGTGAGAAGATGTATAACAATGGACTTTAAAAGACCAGAAAGTTTGATATACCTTGTGGGTTTAACAAAAGAAGATCTCGGTGGCTCAGAATATCTAAGACTCTTGAAGATTAAAAACAGCACTGTTCCTGGTGTGAATCTAAAACTTGCGCCTTTAATAATGAAGAGAATCCACAGCGCAATTGTAAATGGACTGGTCTTATCCTGCCATGACCTTTCTGAAGGTGGACTGGGTCTGGCAATCAGTGAAATGGCAATGGCAGGAGAGCTCGGCTGTGAGATTGACCTTGCAAGGATAAAATTTATGGGTAAAAAAAGGCGTGATGATATACTATTGTTCTCTGAATCAAATACACGATTTCTCGTTGAAGTCCTGCCTGTTAATAAATCGGGTTTTGAAAAAATAATGGGAGATTTACCATGGGCAATGGTTGGGAAAACTACCCGGCAAAAGAATATACAGATTTATTCAGCGAAAAAACTTTTGATTGACCTGCCTATTGAAAAAATAAAGTCGAGATGGAAAAGAAAGATATTGTAATATTTTTATCGTTTGATTCATTGACAAATTTTATTTTAACCGTATAATTTCCTGTGCCTGAAATCAATCATATCGCAATCATTATGGATGGTAATGGCAGATGGGCAAGGAAGAGAGGATTGCCCAGGGTGATTGGCCATCGTGAAGGTGTTGAATCGGTCAGAGAGGTTGTAAAAATATGTCGTGACCTCCATATCAAATATTTAACGCTTTATACCTTTTCTACGGAAAATTGGAAAAGGCCGCGTGCTGAGGTTCAAACCTTGATGAATATGCTTGAAGAGATGATCGTAAAAGAGACACCAGAACTTCACAAAAATAATGTACGTATAAATGCCATTGGCAGATTAAATGAGCTTTATCCCAATGCGAAGATGGCACTTGATAATGCACTTGAATTAACAAAGAACAATAAACGACTGGTTCTTACACTCTGTTTGAATTATGGGGGACAGGGTGAAATTGTAGACGCAGTCAAAAAAATTATTATGGCAGACAGAAAAAAGCAAATCAATCTTGAAGAATTTAATGAAGCAGAGTTTACAAATTATCTTTATGACCCAAATCTACCACCGCCTGACCTGTTGATTAGAACCGGTGCCGAGCACAGGGAAAGGATATCAAATTTTCTGCTCTGGCAGATTGCTTATTCTGAAATCTATTTTACCAGGACGCTCTGGCCCGATTTCCGAAAAAAGGAATTTTTAAAGGCGATTGAAGATTATAACAAGAGGGAGCGTTTATTTGGCGCTGTTTAATGACATATTCAAAAGAATAAAAACAGGATTTCTCCTTGTTGCGATTGTTGTCATTGCTTTGTGGCTTGATAGTATACTGATTCCATTGCTATTAATAATTTTTATCGCCTTTGCCACGAATGAATATTTCAGATTCTGGCATAGAAAAGATATCTATCCCCATACCCTTGCGGTATTATTCCCTGCCTTTACAATTCCTTTTTTATTTTATTATGAAGTCCCTCTACTTTTGCCGGGTTTTTTGCTCTTCTTTTTTGTCGTCTTATTATCGGTTATGCGATATCCTGGTGCCCGTTATAAACCAAATTTTCTCGCTGAATTCTGTGCAGGTTTTTTTGGCGTCTTCTATATTTCGGTTCTGCCTTCAACCATAATCCTGTTAAGAAAATATGGATTTTATATTAGTCTTATGCCCCTTTTGCTGACCTGGATATACGATACCTTTGCCTATTTTGTAGGCACAATCATTGGCAAACATCGGCTCGCTGAGAAATTGAGTCCTAAAAAATCTGTGGAAGGAACAGCGCTCGCTTTCTTTCTAACTTTTCCTTTAACCCTATGGTTAAATTCACTGTGGATAAAACATTTTAATTTTATGGATGCGGTATGGATTACACTTGGTGTAGGATTTTTGGGAACACTGGGCGACCTTTTTGAGTCGGGGATGAAACGGGAAGCAAATCTAAAGGATGCGTCAAATGTTTTTCCAGGCCATGGCGGATTTCTTGACCGGCTGGATTCTTTAATATTTAATATTCCTTTCTTTTATTTGTATTATATATATCGTGGATAAAACACCCCTTGCTGACCGCATAAGACCTGAAGATTTCAGTGATATACTCGGGCAGGAGCATCTGCTTGGCCCGGATGGTCCGATTACCAGACAGATTGAACAGGGTAGATTATTTTCTATGGTGCTATTTGGACCCCCAGGTAGTGGAAAGACAACCATTGCACGATTGTTTGCAAAAAAATTCTCTGCAGATTTTGTATCATTTTCAGCGGCAACAAGCGGAATTGTAGAGATAAAGAAATTTATGGAAGAGGTGGAAAAGAAAAAGAGTCTTTTTAATCGTGATACAATAATTTTTATTGACGAAATCCATAGATTTAATAAAGCACAGCAGGATGCATTTTTACCATATCTGGAAAAAGGCACAATAATTCTTATTGGTGCAACAACAGAGAATCCTTCGTTTGAATTAAATTCAAGTCTTCTTTCCCGGGTAAAAGTATATATGCTAAACCCCCTTTCATTTGATGATATGAAAAAGATCCTGCAGAGAGGGCTCAGTTCTCCAAAGGGACTTGATAATAAATATGAAATTACTGAAGAGGCATTAAATTTTATTGCCAATATCTCTGATGGTGATGCACGGGTTGCACTCAACGCCCTTGAATTGTGCGCATTTGCTACAAAAGATAGAAAAATAGATTTAAAACTTGCCGAGGAGATTGTTCAGAAAAAGGCATTGAGGTATGACAAGGCGGGTGAAGAACACTATAATTTAATATCTGCACTCCACAAATCATTGAGAGGTTCTGACCCTGATGCCTCCCTTTACTGGCTTGCGAGGATGCTTGAGGCAGGTGAGGACCCATTGTATATTGCGCGTCGTCTGGTCCGTTTTGCAGTAGAAGATATTGGTAGTGCAGACCCCCAGGCGCTGGTCATTGCTGTTGCAGCAAAAGATGCGGTTGATTTTATTGGCAGACCTGAGGGTGACCTGGCACTGGCTGAGTGTGTTGTATACCTGGCACGGGCAAAAAAGAGTAATGAGATATATCTTGCCTATGCAGAAGCAAAAAGGGATGCCCTGAAAACACTTGCTGAGCCAGTTCCCATGCATATAAGGAATGCACCAACCCCATTGATGGAAAAACTCGGATATGGCAAAGGCTATAAATACCCGCATAATTATCCTGATGCAAAGGTTGACCAGGATTATATGCCTGAGAATCTCAAAGGTAAAAAATACTTGAAATAGGGTAGTAATCAATCTTGACACTAAATTACTTCTGATTATTATTGGCTGTGGCTAATATTTCGGATGGTATATATGTAAGAGGAGCAAGGGTTCATAACCTTAAAAATATTAATGTTTTAATTCCTCGCAACAAATTGGTGGTGGTCACTGGCATTTCAGGTTCTGGAAAGTCATCACTGGCTTTTGATACACTTTATGCTGAAGGCAAACGCAGGTATGTGGAATCCCTCTCTGCCTATGCAAGACAGTTTTTAGGAATGATGGATAAACCAGATGTTGATGAGATCATTGGGCTCTCACCAGCGATTGCAATTCAGCAGAGGACAGCAGCAAAGAATCCACGCTCTACAGTAGGCACGGTTACTGAGGTATATGATTATTTAAGGGTTTTATTTGCCCGCATTGGCACACCTTATTGTTATCAATGTGGCAGGCGGATTGAGTCCCAGACCACAGACCAGATTGTTGATGCAATAATGTCTTTTCCTGCTGGCACAAAAATAGAGATTCTGGCACCAGTCATCAGGGGTAGAAAGGGTGAATACAAGGAATTTTTCCAGCGTCTTAGAAGAAGGGGTTATGTCCGTATCCGTGTCAATGGTAAAGTTTATGATATTGAACAGGTGCCAGAGCTTGAGCGTTATAAAAAGCATAATATTGAAATTGTGATTGACAGAATTGATATAAGAGAGGGAATAAGGAAACGGCTCGCAGATTCAGTAGAAATGGGATTGAGGGAGGGTGAAGGACTGTTGATGATTATCATTGATGCCAAAGAAGAGAGAATCTTCAGCCAGAAACTTGCCTGTGTGAATTGTGGTATAAGTTATCCTGAAATATCACCGAGGATGTTTTCTTTTAATTCTCCTTATGGTGCGTGTGATGTTTGTGATGGGTTGGGTACAAAGATGGAGATTGACCCGAAAAGGGTAATTCTGAACCCTGAACTTTCTATTCTGGATGGAGCAATAAAACCATACGGCTTGCCTGGTTCCTGGCGCAGTGCAACCTTAAGAGGGCTCGCAAAAAAATTGAAATTTAATCTTGATAGACCATTCAACAGATTACCTGCAGAGGTTAAGGATACAATACTATATGGCGAAAACATTCCCATTGAAGTTGAATATATCCGTCGCGATGGTTCAGGCAGAGGAGTGTTTCAGGAGGAGTTTGAAGGAGTAATACCTGAATTGATGAGAAGATACCGGGAGACCACATCTGAGGCAATAAGGGAAGAGATTGAAGATTATATGGTAATAACACCCTGTCCCCAGTGCAAGGGTAAGAGGTTAAAGCCTCAAAGTCTGGCAATAAAGATTGCAGAAAAGAATATTGCAGAGGTCAGTGCATATTCTGTAAAAAAGGCACTTGAATTTTTTAAAAATATAAAATTGAATGAAAAGGAAAAGATTGTTTCCCGAGACATAATAAAAGAGATTATAAGAAGGCTTGAATTTTTAAATTCAGTTGGTCTTGATTATCTTACACTTGATAGGACCACGGACTCACTTGCTGGAGGTGAGGAGCAGAGGGTAAGGCTTGCTACTCAGATTGGTTCGGGTCTGGTTGGTGTATTATACATCCTTGATGAGCCATCTATTGGTTTGCATCAGCGCGATAATCAACGGTTGCTCAACACTCTGAAATCTCTGCGCGACCTTGGTAATACTGTGCTTGTAGTAGAACATGATGCTGAGACAATTCGCTCTGCTGATTATATAATTGACCTTGGACCCGGTGCAGGCGAACAGGGTGGTTATGTAGTCTGCTCTGGAACTCCGGATGATATAGCAAAGAATAACAGGTCTATTACCGGGCAGTATCTGGTTGGTTTAAAAAAGATTGAAATTCCGAAAAACCGACGGCAAAAAAAGCATTCAATAATCATTCGTGGCGCAAGGGCAAACAACCTGAAGTCCATTGATGTTGAGATTCCTCTTGGAGTCTTCGTCTGTGTAACCGGTGTTTCCGGTTCAGGAAAGTCAACGCTTATCGTTGATACATTATATCGTGCCCTTGCCCAGAAATACTACAAGTCAAAATTCCCGGCAGGAGAACATTCAGGGATTGATGGCTTGCAATTCATTGATAAGGTAATAAATATTGACCAGTCACCAATTGGTAGAACCCCGCGTTCAAATCCTGCTACTTATACTGGTGCATTTACGCCAATTCGGGACTTGTTTGCTTCACTACCCGAATCAAGGGCACGAGGATACAGACCTGGCAGATTTTCATTCAATGTCCCGGGTGGAAGATGTGAGCAGTGTGAGGGAGGTGGGATTTTGTGGATTGAGATGCACTTTTTACCTGATGTTTATGTAACCTGTGATGCCTGTCAGGGAAAAAGGTTTAATAGAGAGACCCTTGATATAAGATACAAAGGTAAAAATATCAGTGATGTTTTGAATATGTCTGTATCGGAAGCACTGATTTTTTTCCAGCATATACCTATGATTAAGAGAAAACTTCAATTGTTATACGATGTTGGGCTTGGTTATATCAAACTCGGTCAGTCTGCAACTACCCTTTCAGGAGGTGAAGCACAACGGATAAAACTTGCCAAAGAGTTATCCAAGATTGCGACCGGCAGGACAGTCTACATTCTTGATGAACCGACCACGGGATTGCACTTTGAGGATGTAAAGTTATTACTTGATGTATTAAATCGTCTTGTTGATAGAGGAAATACTGTAATTGTGATTGAACATAACCTTGAGGTGATAAAATGTGCAGACTGGCTTATTGATTTAGGACCAGAGGGTGGGGAAGAGGGCGGTAGGGTTGTATGCACAGGAACACCAGAGGATGTCGCAAAGGTTTCAGTTTCTTATACAGGTCAGTTTCTTAAAAATGTATTATCACACGGAAAGGGCGTTACGCATAAAAATAGTATGCAGGGATGTAAATAAATTCTCGTTAAACTATTTTATTTTAATCATCCGATAATATTCATTTATCATTCCAAATAATCTTCCTGGTATTGACATTAGTTATCTTTTATATAAAATTTTATATGATATTTCTCGTTGTTTTCTGTCAGTTAAATGTTTATCAACAGTCAGAAAATATTATTCTTACTAATATTCCACAATTGGGAACGGTAAATAAATTTGATTCTGAAATTGAAGTCAATGATTACGATTACCTTATTAATCACTATTCAAGACTTTATAATGTTGACCCCAAACTTGTAAAATTGATTATTGAAAAAGAATCCCAATTTAATCCACGGGCTGTTTCAAAGAGTGGGGCAATGGGATTAATGCAATTAATGCCTGAAACTGCGAAACGTCTTGGTGTAAAAAAACCATTTGACCCGGCGCAGAATATAGAAGGTGGTATAAGGTTTTTGCGTTCCCTTTTTGATATGTTTGATGGTGACCTGGAACTTACCCTTGCCGCATACCATGCTGGACCCGGTATTGTAAAACAATTAAAAAGAGTTCCTTCAATACCGGAGACGATTGCCTATGTTGATTATATTATTTCAAGATACGGTGGCTATACTCCAAAACCGATATATTTTCTGATGACTGAGAGTGGTGTTCCTTTATTAACAAATAGACCAAAATAAAATTTTTTTAACCGGAGATTTCTTTTAACAGTTTATCAATTTTTTTTATTTTGTTTGTATAATTAAGCTCACTGTAAATTTTTTTTGCCTGTTTGAGATAGTTAAGCGCTGATTTGCTATTTTTTTCGTAAAGCATTACTTCAGCGAGCGTTAATAATCCATCAGCACAAAGGGACTTCAAGCTGAATTCATCAGCCATGGCTATTGCCTTTTTTATGTTTCCCTTGCCTGTTACTGAATCACCCGTAAGCAGTACCTGGGCTTTACCCAGTATCAGCAGGGAATATGCCTCATGATATTTATCGCTCAAATTTTGAGCCATTTTTAATCCTTGCTCTGCGTAATGAATTGCCTGAGGATTCTTTTCCTCTATATAAATTTCAGCGAGCAAGATATAATAACGAGAAATAATCTCTTTGCTCATTTGGGGATTTATAGAATTAATCGCATTGAGTATGTAGTTAGTTGCAGTTTTGTTATCGCCATTTTCAAAATAATAAATACTGTGACAAGATTGGATTTCACATCTCATCCATTCTTCATCCCTTTCTTGAGCGAGTTTTTCTGCCTTTTTAATATTTTCAAATGCTTCAGAAAGTTTGCCAAGTTCAATTAAATCTTTTGCGATTCCGATAATTGAATTGAAGAGGGTGCGGATATCGTTTATTTCCTGGGCAATTTTTTGAGAAAGTTGATACAGTTCTATTGCGCTATTTTTTTCTCCAATTCTTGATTTTAAGGTTCCAAGATTAAAATATCCGATTGCCTCACCCCGTTTATCACCAATTCTTGCGCGTAGCTCCATACTTTTTGTATAATGCTCAGTAGCAGTCTTTATATCACCCCGTAGTTCATAGTATATTCCAAGATTATTGTAAGTGAGGGCAAGAAAACGCTGATTACCGATATTTTGACTAATTTCAGATGCCTTCTGACAGAATTCAATTGCCTTGTTCAAATTACCGGCAGCACGATAGACCGCACCTAAAAGTAGATAAAATGATGCCTGCGCTTGTGGATTTTTTAATTGTGCATATCTCGGTTCACAATCACTTAGTATTTTTAGCGCGTCGTCAACGCGGTCCTGTCGCCACAAAATTTGTCCTTTCATACGTAAACCTGCCAATTCTGATTCTTGATCATTATTATTCCTTGCGATTTTAATGCCCAGTTCAGCCATCTCTTCTGCCTGTTTTGAATCAGACTTTGATTCAAGTAGCGTATCACTTAATTGATATGCGATCTGCGAGAGAATTATTGAATTGGCATCTTCTATGTCTTTTATCGCTTTGCGCATGACATCAATTCCCCTATCAATCTGACCGGTTTGCACAAGTACTTTGCCAATCTTACCATTGAGCCTTGCGTTAATTAATTTATCTTTCTGTAGTTCCTTTGCTTTTTCATAAAGATTTAGTGCATCAGACATACCACCAGTTTTTAGAAACAGAACATCAGCCAGTTTTTCAAGGGCTTCGGCTTTTTTGTTATTTTCCTCAGCAATATTAGTGGCTAACTCATAATGTTTGATTGCTTCATCATTGGCAAAGAGGCTTGATGCTTCATCCCCTGCTTTTAACGAATAATCTGTGGCTTTTGCAAATTCTTTGCATTCATAAAAATGGTGGGCTAATAGACCGGCACTTCCCTCAATTGATTCTTGAAATTTTGATTCAATTGTTTCTGCGATAATCTTGTGGTAAATCTGCCGTTCACTTTTCAGAAGGCTGTGATAGGTAACTTCTTGAAATAGTGGATGGCGAAATGTATAAAAAATTTCATTACCCTGATTTACCCGAACAATGAGGTCTGCGGTTTCAAGTTCTTCAAGGTGATTGAGCAATTCTTTTTCTCTGATTACTTCTTCTATGAGATTTTTGGAAAAAGTCCGTCCAATAATGGATGCAATTTTCAGAATATATTTTGCCTCTTTGCTCAAGCCATCACAACGGGCAGTAATAACTGTTTCAATGGAACCGGGTAATTCAATTTCCTCTAATTTAATCATCTTTTTGGATTCTAACAGTCCTGTTTCAATGATTCGTCTTGAAATCTCTTCAATAAAGAATGGGTTGCCATTACTCTTGGCAAAGATATATTTTTTTAATCCTTCATCAATTCCTTTGCCCAGAAGATTATCAATCAATTTTATGCTCGTTTCATATGATAGATTATCAAGTCTTAACTCTTCAAGAATGTTTTGGTATTGTGTAGTGATAGTATTTAAAAGATTTTTTATATATTTTAACTCTCCAGTGCGGTAGCTCAGGCATAAAACCATTTTTAATTTATTTAAGAGAGGTAATAGAAAATTTATGATTTCTGTTGAACCAGAATCAAGCCATTGTATATCATCAATTATCAAAAAAATTGGATTTGTGTTTGCCACCTTTTCCAGTAAAGTGGTAAATGCCAGTAAGATTTGTATCTGAAGTGAGTGGGCATCAAGATATTCAATTTTTGTTTTTTCTTCTTCATCAAGTTCCAGGTTCAAAAATTTAAAGAGATAAGGTGCAATTTCTTGATATTCGTTTTGTAATATTGTTTTCAGACTGTGGGCAATTATATTTTTAACATCACCGGCCTGTTGTGCCGAGGGCACAAAATATCTGCGCAGGCAATCCGCAAATGGCTTATAAGGGACTAAACTTTCATAAGTAATACCACGACCCTCAAGTACGATGATATCGGGTGCGGACATAGTAATAATTTTTTTCAACTCGTAAAGCAATCGGGACTTACCCACGCCAATTTCTCCATTAATTAAGAATATTCTGGAACTTTGTTTTATTTCGTTTACTGCTGTCTTTAATCTTTCCAGTTCCTTTTCCCTGCCTACAAGGTTTGAATGAAATGAGCCGAGTCCATATTCTGCACCCCATTTCTTACCCACAACTTCAAAAGGTGTAATTGGTTCTTCTTTACCCTTTAATTTGATTGGTTCTAATTGTATAAAATCAAAGGCGTGCTTTGTTCGCTGGTAGGTTTCTGGACCAACAAGGATTGTCCCAGGTAGCGCAATATCTTTTAGCCGCTGGGCAACATTTACTGTATCACCCATAACCGTATATTCCATCTGTAAATCAGAGCCTACCTTACCCGCAATAGCTTCGCCGGTATTGATGCCGATATGGATTTCCAATTTTTTTAAATTACTGCCGAGTTGCTGATTAATTTCCTCAAGTGCAGTTTGCATATCCATACTTGATAATAACGCTCTTTCAGGGTCATCTTCATGGGAAACAGGGGCGCCAAATATTGCCATTATACAATCGCCAATAAACTTATCAATAATACCTTCATAACGATAGACCATCAGACTCAATTTTCTGAAGCAGTCATTCATTAAAGCAGTCAGTTCTTCAGGGTCAAGTTTTTCCGACATCGTTGTAAAACCCGATATATCCGCAAAGACTACAGTTACATTACGACGCTCTTTTATCATTGTATCCTTCATACTGATAATCTTTTTCACGAGATTTTCGGGTATGGATTTTTTTACTAAATCCATTCTTTCAATAGAAGTATATGAAGCGAGATTGAATCCGCACTCACCACAGAATTTATTGTTTGATGGATTCTCAGTTCCGCACTGCGGGCATTTCATAGTTGTTTATCTCAGGACTATTATATTTTAAAATCCCACCTTTGCTCGTTCTAACATTTCCACGAGCCTCCATAGTGAACATTCTCCTGCTCTTTCTAAGGGACATTTCCACCCGGCATTAACATGTTTGGCAGGACACAACCGTGGTTTTGCAGTGTCTCCAAATGGGCAGAGATAATATTCGGTTCGTCTTTCTTCACTCATTATTACCTCCTGTTATTTGTTGAAAATATTATAAACATCTAAGATGATTTATGAATAGATAAATTTTTTGCCTGATGAACAAAAGTTTCTAATCTCAGTTCATCAAGCGTATTTGCTACGCCATCAAACGACAAACAGAGTATTGGAAATTCTGGATAATCGTCCTTGATTGCTTTGTATATCGTTGCTACAACATTTCCAGGCATACAGGTAAAGGGCATTACATTGATGGTTCCAGAAAGTTGCTCTTTGAGATATTCAAGTGTTTTTCCGATACTCAAAATTGCCTCTCCTTCAAAAGTTGGGTGCAGATATTTTTTTGCCAGGTTTAAGATTTTTTCTACGGGTGGTTCTGGATTTAACCCCAGAATTTTATAGATGTATTTTTGTCTGAGTCGCATATAGGTATTAAATATTCTGGTAAATAATGAACGCCGGATTTGACCATAAATGGAGCAATTTCTGATTCTTGTATAATTTGTATAAAAGAACCATTCAGCAATTGAAGGCAAGGTAACTTCACAACCCATTGATTCAAGTTTTTTTTCCAAAAATCCATTACTGAATTTCTGGGAACGGATATAAATTTCTCCCACAATGCCGATCTTCGGTTTTACAATTTTTGCGATTTTAATTTTATCAAGGCGAATTTTTATCTTTTTTAAAATTGGAATTATATTTTTCCCTTTTTCTATAGTCTGGCAGATTTGGTGTAGTGCATCTTGATAAATATGGTCGGTTTCACCTCTGGTCAGTTCATAAGGTCTTATCTTGCGGACTTTTGCCTCCAGACCATCAATTGCACAGATTCCATCCCAGACCAGAAATAAGAATTTTAAACCCATTGGTCCCAGGTCATCAAAAAGGCTTGGCCCCTGGCTTGGCGCATAGATTGTTGTATCATTTAATCCCAATTTATTTAAAATGAGTCGGTGGAGTTTGTAATATTGCCCAAATCTGCAGGGTCCAGAGCCCTGTGCCATAAAGAATGTAGCACTATGTTCGTCAAAGTTTTTTGATTTTATCTTTTTTAGCATATCACCCGCAGTAATTATTGCGGGCAGACATTCCCTACCCGTAGTATACTGTCTGCCGAGCATCACTGATTCATCATCGGGTGGTTCCATTACTTCAGCATCTATCCCGGCATAGCGCATTGCACTGCATAGTGCCATTGCTCCATCACACATATTGGGAATATAAATTTTCCGTTCTTTATTTAAATGGCTCTTTGCTTCTATTTGGGATGGTTTTGGTCTATGATTTGTGTGCTGGATACTATCTGCAAATGCCTCAAGCCGTGTAATAAATCCAGCATCCCCGGAATGTTCATCAAGTTCCAGAACCAGCATTGGCTTGCCATTTAATTTTTCGCGGAAAAAATTGATTAAAAAGGAATCCGGGCCACAGGCAAAATTAGAAAGATAGAGTGGATAATACTTTTGATTTTCAGCAAGGATTTTTGTAGCACTCAGGATTTTTTGCCCGTAATACCAGTACATATTACTAAATTCTTCTTTCAAATGCTGGTAATCCAAATCAACGAATTCCAGCGGTAATGGTAGTATTCCAAGATTGCGAATTTTTTGTGTCAATTTTAAATTGAGACCAGGGTCATAGCAGTTATAGGGTCGGGAACAGACCAAAAAAACATTTCCTGAAAAATTCTTTATGAGACTATGCATCTTTTCCCGCGCTGAGCACTGTATATTATATTGATAATCAATTCCCTTTTCTATTGCCTCATCAACATTTTCTTTAGTTTTTCCAAATTCCCGGGCAAATTCATAGAGTGCTTGTTTAATCTGTTTGATGCCCTGGTCAAAATATAAGACTGGCGTAAATATCTCTATTTTTTTACCAAATATTGCCCGTGCCTGATAAGGAAATGATTGGACATAGGGGCAGACAAAACTCCGCAAGAAAAAATTGTCATTAGGTTTCATCGTGATAATGCTGGGAATAAAAAATTTTTTGATACCTTTATTGAAAAGATAATCAATATGGCCCAATGCAGTTTTTACTGGATAACAGGTATCAGTAACTGCAAGACCGGTGCCTGCTTCGGCAATCCTGCGATTTGTTTCTTCGGATAAAATTGGTTTAAAACCGAGTGTTGTGAGAAATTTATAAAAGAATGGAAAATATTCGTAATAGAACAAAGCACGAGGTAAGCCGATTTCAATACCCTGGATATTTTCGGTTCTAAAAAATATTTCATTGCGCAAATCAAAAAGGTCAGGGATATAAGAATTTGTAACTTTCTCGCGTTCTTCATATCTTTCGCATCTGCCTCCGGAAAGTATTGGTTTTTCATTATCAATTTTTATACAATTTATTTCGCACTCGTTGCTACAGTGCTTACAAATAAAAGAAGTTATTTTATATGATTTTTTGCTCAGTCCAAAGCCTTTAAAATTTGTCTTTTGGATTTTGCTATCGCGAACAAGTAATGCGATACCGATTGCACCAGTAACATCATGATTGGGTGGCACAATAATCTTTTTCTTCAAAACCTCTTCAAAGGCTGAGATCACTGCTTTGTTCGCTGCTACCCCGCCCTGGAACAGTATGCGGTTGCCAATTCTTTTATTGCCGACAACCCGATTGAGATAGTTGAATACTGTTGAATAACCGAGTCCGGCAAGGAGATTCTCACGCTCGGCAAGATTATTTTGATAATGTATTACTTCAGAACCTATAAATACTGTGCAGCGTTCACCAAGATTTATCGGTGATTTTGCCTCAAGGGCGCGGTCTCCAAATTCTTCAAGTTTTACACCAAGCACCTGGGTCTGCTCTTCAAGAAAAGAACCAGTTCCTGCAGCACAGACTTTATTCATCTCAAAGTCAACAATGGTCTTATTTTCAATACTAATATATTTTGAGTCCTGACCACCTATTTCAAAGATTGTATCTACATCCGGGTCAATCTCAATGGCTGCCCTTGCCTGAGCAGAGATCTCATTTTTTATTAGATCCGCACCAATGAGTTCTCCGATTAAATAACGTCCTGAACCAGTGGTGCCGGCGCCTATGACCTCTACTCTATCTCCAACTTCATTCTTTAGTTCGGCAAGCCCTTCAATTACCACATCAATGGGCCTGCCTTTTGTCCACAAATATCTTCGGCAGAGGACATTACCATTCTCATCAATGAGCACGAGATTGGTTGAAATTGAGCCTACATCAATTCCCAGGTATGCCTTTGTCTTTGTGGTTGGCGCCTGGACACGAATATCTGGTTGCCAGTATTTTCTTCCATCAAGGGGTGGTAATCTACTAATTTTTTCAGGGCCATTCAACCATTTCTCAAAATTTTCAACCCCCTTAAATCTTATGTGCCAGCCTGCTTCCCGGGCACAGATGACCGCACCGATTGCGCTGATTGCATTATGATATTCTGGAACGATGAGGTCATTCCCATCCAGTCCAAGTATCTCTTTCAGCGCCTGTGCCATTCCTCTATTCCTTGCAACTCCACCAATAAATGCCACAGGTGATTCTACTGTCCTGCCTTTGATTATGGCGCTCTTGAAATTTCTTGCCAGGGCATAACAGAGTCCAGCAACCAGGTCCTCAACCGGCGTTCCTATTTGTTGAAGGTGAATCATATCACTTTTAGCAAATACTGAGCATCTGCCTGCAATACGAACTGGATTTTTAGCATTGAGGGCAACATCACCAAAATTCTCTATGGAGATGGATAATCTCTGTGCCTGCTGGTCAAGGAATATACCTGCACCTGCAGCGCATAATGTATTAGAAGAGAAATCAGTTAAGCCCTTGTTAAGTGTAATAAACTTTGAATTTACTCCACCAATCTCAATGATTGATTTTATTTCTTTGTGGAATAGACTAATTCCTTTAATAATGGCTTCAACTTCATTTATGCGCATTATGCCAAGACTTTCAATGACTGCTGCGGGAGCATTGCCTGTGATAACAATCTTTTCTGGGTCTTTTATATTTTTTATAATTTTTAACAGCAGATTATAAGGGCTACCCTTATGTAGTATATAATCAGTTCTGATAAGATTGCCCTGGTAAAATTCGGCGATCTTAATGCTTACTGAGCCGATGTCTATGCCATATTCATGCATTTAAGGTGTGAAAAAGATTCCAACAGAAAAGTTCAG
This sequence comes from Caldifarciminota bacterium, assembly GCA_037443805.1. Taxonomy (GTDB): domain Bacteria; phylum Hydrothermota; class Tepidihabitantia; order SM23-42; family JAOAFX01; genus JAOAFX01. Next base: position 38,167 of record JBBINQ010000015.1, read on the forward strand.
TTCATAATTTGTTTCGGTTCGGTTCTGGGTATCCGGGTCATCAGCAGTCAAATTATAATTAAAGGCAAATTCCGGTGTAATTTTTAATTTAATTAGTTTTATATCGGTTCCTAATGAAAGAGAGAAATAAATGTCATTTTCAAGGTCATCAACACTTGATTCCAATTCACCAACATACAATGTACCGTCCATCTGGAAATTGCCAGCAAGACCAAGACCGAAGTAAGGGCTGACCAATGGCAGGACACCTGCTTTTAATTGCAAGGACACAGGAAGGTAAAAATTATTAAAATTTACACCGGTGGGAACATTTAAGATCGTTCTATTAAATGATGTGGTCTTAAACATTGGTGCCATTTGGAGCCCGAGAGTATTGAGAATTTCTATACCCATACCCAGACCAATCTGGAAACCAGTACCGGATAATGTTCCTGCATTATCTTTCGGGTCAAAATTGCTATAATTAATGCCCATAAGCGGTCCAATGTATGCCTTGAAAGGTGTTAGACACTGCCCGTCAAGAATAATTGTTAAGGCAAACAACAAAAAGATTATCTTTTTCATAAGCACCTCAGCAACAATTATATTCTTAATTTATATTAAGTCAATATGTATTGCTTTTATTCAGTTATCATCCTCCATCTTGAGGTTAAATTCAATCTGTTTATAATCTGCGGGAATTTTGAAGAGGTCTTCGCTCAGTTCTTTGACTGTTAAATTTTCTATAAACATTTCTGAAGTTCTTTCTGAAGTGACCTTACCTTTTGCATCTGTGGTTTTATTTGTCGTAATTGATTTTAGGATGAATCCAATATTGCCATAAACTTCTATTTCTTTGCGTATAATTGAATCAAGGTCAGCAATACCAGTGGAGAAAGTTTTTTTTGAGAAATTGAGTGAGATATCTTCAATGTGTCTGGTTGTTGCCCATATCTCTTTTGTTTCTTCAGTATGCGATTTTACCTTCATAATCATAATTTTTGTTTCCATATCATATGAACTATTTAACTGAAGATGTTTGCAATCAATTCCGAGCACCTGTTCGGTTGCGAGTTCTTTTACTTCTACTTTGGCATTAGAGATAGTAAATTTGATGAACTGTCCCAGGGCACTCATAAATTTGGATAGTGAATCAATATTCATTACAAAATAGGATTTTTCTTCAGGGTCTACGATGTATACTTCATTTTTGTCACTAAAGTATAACCAGTACATTCCTTTTTCAGTCAATTGATTCATTTCTTCAGAGACCTCAATGTATTCCTCACGCACCATACCCTTTTGTGCATAGCCATGCATAACCATTTTTGATTCCTTATCTTTGGTTTTTGTTAAAACCTGTGCCTGCCATTCAATACCACCATAAAGAATCAAAGGGCACAAAAAAACAAGGGCGCAGATGATGAGCATCAGTTTTTTCATTTTGCCTCCTTAAAGCAAGTTGGTGTTAAATTTTAATCAATTAAATTAAAAAATCAAGTATAGAGATTTTTTTTAGAATTTTATCAACTTTTCCTGATACTGTTGTGCACCAATCTTTATTATTATAAAGTATGTTCCTGGCCTAACATTTTTAGCATTCCAGACCATTTTATAATTTCCCGCATTCTGCAAGCCATTATGGATAACTTTCACGAGGTTACCTGCAGAATCATAGACTGTGAGATTCACTCGCTCTGATTTTTTTAAGGTATAACTTATTGACGTTCTATCCTGAAATGGATTTGGTGAGACCGCGATTGCTTTGGCAGATTTATCTTCGCGCTCTTCCATACCGACGAATTCCTGCCCTGCAGAGAATATTAATAATGGAAGGTCAGTTGCAGGTATACCCAGGGCATTAATAATGGCAGTCCTTTCAGCAGAAGTGAAGTTTGCAGTAAAATGTCCTTGCAGATTTATGGAGGTGGTCTGTAAAAGTGCACTGGCACCAGCAAAACCTGCTTCAAGTAATTGATACCTGCTTGCGGTCGTAGCGCAATAGACAAAATAGTTTGGTGCGGTCTGTGGTAAACGGGGAATAGCACTTCTCAACTGGGGTCTCATATCTCCATTAGTGACCCTTTCAATACGATGGTCTCTTGTATTTGGTTGTCCAGAAGTATCACGAATATGATACCTTTCAACACCCGCAGACCTGACAATATAGATCATTCCCGTCAAATAATAATTTGCAACTGCTGAGGGAACAGTTAACCCTGCCCGATTATTTGATGTGGTATGCGGAGTATTACCATAAGATGCCCAGGCAATCTGGGAGAGCTGGCTGAGTGTTAATTCTGTATCAGCGAATAGACTTCCGTATTTAAGATTGTTAAGGGCGTTTTCCAGTAGAACTGTGCCATTGGTAATGGGGTCGGGTAGACTTCCGTTTGAGGAATGGGCAACACACTGGGATGTGATACCACTAACAGAACTCATTAAGCCATAGACATTTACCATCTGAATGGTGAGTGCGGGGTTCCAGGTATTCTGGGCATTGGTTCTTGCACTCTCTTTTGGAATGCAAGCCGGTTGGTTCGTGTTTGTTGTCCAGAAAGAGATGGCAGCAAGTAATGCATACTGGATTGCGGTTCCGGCATCCTCAGGGATGTCAGATGCAATGCCAACCTCAAAGGCAGCACTTGATTCTGATTTATGATTTCCAGAGAGGTGCACAATGATATCATGCAGATTTGGGTCATAACGATATACATTGTCGCTTCGGGCAACATAGATTATCCGATTTGCTCCAATCAATGGTGCACGCGAACCTGCCCATAGGATATTGGCAAGAATCTGGTCAGTAAGACTACTTGTATAACCGCTATGATAAGAGCGTCTGCTATTGAGCACGATTTCTGAAGAGAATGTATTTACCTGGGGAGGTGGAAGGTATCTTGATTCAGTAAAGAGGGTTTTTAAAGGGTTGCTCAATGGTCTATTAATCAATGCGCCAATACCACCTGCCATTAAAATCTTTAAAAACTTTCTTCTTTCCATCGCCGCCTCCTGATATTAAATTGTATTTAATTTACTGCTGAAGTCAAGGCTTTTTTTAAATCAAAAAATAGTCTTTTTTTATTATGTGCCCATTTCCCAGGAGGCGAGGTATCGCTTCTGTTCTAAAGTCAGATGGTCAATCTTGATGCCCATTGATTTTAATTTTAATCGGGCAATCTCTTGGTCAATTTTAACTGGTAATGAATAGACACGATTTTTTAATTCAGGATTATTTATGATATACTCTACAGCGAGTGCCTGGTTTGCAAATGACATATCCATAACCATTGCAGGATGTCCCTCTGCTGCTGCAAGATTGACCAGTCTTCCTTCTGCCAGGAGATAAATTTTTTTATTATTATTCAGGGTATATTCCTCGCAAAAATTTCTGATCACTCTTTTTTTTCTGGTAATTTTTTTGAGGCCATTTTTATCAATCTCAACATCAAAGTGCCCGGAATTGCCAATGATTGCGCCATCTTTCATTTTGAGCATATGTTCTTTTCTGATGACATTTATGTCTCCAGTAACGGTGATAAATACATCGCCAATCAGTGCTGCTTGAGCCATGGTCATAACCTGATAGCCGTCCATCCTTGCTTCAAGTGCCTTGACCGGGTCAACCTCAGTAACGATTACATTTGCACCACAACCTCGGGCACGCATTGCCAATCCTCTGCCGCACCAGCCATAGCCTGCTACCACAAAATTACAACCGCTTATCAAGATATTTGTCGCTCTTAAGATTCCATCAATTGTTGATTGTCCTGTTCCATAGCGATTATCAAAAAGATGTTTGGTCAATGAATCATTGACTGCAATAATGGGAAACTGGAGCACATTGTCCTGCGCCATCTGTTTTAATCTTATAACTCCGGTTGTGGTTTCTTCAGTTCCACCCAGAATGCCTTTAATCTTTTTCTTGTGGACAGTGGAGATCAAATCTGCACCATCGTCAATAAGAATCTGTGGTTTTCTATGCAAGACATGATTCATATTGTGATAATACTCTTTGCGGGATTCTCCCTTTATTGCAAAAACATTAATACCGTCCTTTGCCAGGGCTGCAGCAACATCGTCCTGGGTTGATAATGGATTTGAGGCAGTCAAAAATACCTGGGCACCACCTGATTTAAGGGTTCTGATAAGGTTTGCGGTTTCAGTGGTCACATGGAGGCAACAGCCGATGCGGAAATTTTTCAGTGGCTTTTCTCGGGAAAATCTTTTTCGGACCATTTTTAAAACAGGCATCTTTGATTCTGCCCATTCAATCCTTTTTTCCCCTTCAGTGTATAATTTAATATCTTTAATGTTATATTCCATATTATACCTTTCTATGGTTATCTGACTTTACAAACTTCTACTACTAAATCCCGGCTTCTCTTTTTATGGCATCTGCCATATCACATATTTCCCAGGGGAACCCTTCTTCTTCGCGTCCAAAATGGCCATAACAAGCAGTCTTTTTGAATATGGGCCTGCGCAAGTTCAATTTATCAATAATCCCCTGAGGTGTAAAGTCAAATAGTTTTTTTAATATTTTTACAATCTTTTCTTCTTCAATCTTTGAAGTTCCGAAGGTATTCGCATTTATTGCCACTGGTTCAGCCACACCGATTGCATAAGCCAGAGAGATTTCAACCTTATCGCAGACTCCTGAGGAAACAAGATTTTTTGCGACATATCTTGCCATATATGAAGCAGAACGGTCAACCTTTGTCGGGTCTTTGCCAGAGAAACAACCACCGCCGTGGTGTCCAATCCCACCATAGGTATCAACCATAATCTTTCTTCCCGTAACACCTGTATCACCCTGTGGTCCACCAATAACAAACCTGCCCGTAGGATTTATTAAAATCTTTGTCTTATCATCAATTAATCCTTTTGGAATAATCTCCTGAACCACATGCTTCTTCAAATCCGCATGCAATTTTTCATTCTTTACATCAGGATGGTGCTGTGCAGAAAGAATAATAGTATCAATACGAACAGGTTTGTCATTGTCGTATTCCACAGTAACCTGGGATTTGCCATCAGGCCTTAAATAGGTGAGGATATTTGTTTTGCGCACCTCAGTGAGCCGACGCACAAGTTTGTGGGCAAGGATTATGGGCATTGGCATTAATTCTTTTGTTTCTTTTGTGGCATATCCAAACATCATTCCCTGGTCACCAGCGCCACCAATATTTACTCCCATTGCAATATCACTGGATTGTTCCTGGATGGCAGTAATGATTGCGCAGGTATAAGCATCTATTCCCATATCTGTATCAGTATAACCAATTTCAACCAGTAGATCCCTTATTAAATCAGGAATATCAACATAGCAATTGGTTGTTATCTCGCCAGCAACAAAAAGTAGCCCCCTTGTTGTCAAAACTTCACAGGCAACCCGACCAAAAGGGTCCTTTTCAAGGATGGCATCCAGAATCGCATCTGCTGACTGGTCACAGATTTTGTCCGGATGACCTTCAGTAACTGATTCCGAAGTTATAAAATATCGAGCCATTTGCCTCCCTTCTGCATGGTCTTATAAATAATATTATAAATAAATTTCATCAAAAATCAAGCCTTTTTATTTCAGTATCTTTAACAATCTTCCAGTATAACTTTCTCGTTCTTATTTCTTTTTCCATTTGCACAATATCGCCCATACTTATAATATCAAAATCCTGATTTTTTCTATCTTTATCGCGGTCCAACTTGACGAGTTCAACCACTCCATCTTTGCTGCATAGCAGAGCCCTTTTCCTTCCTTTTTCTTTGAACAATCTGCTGATTACAGCATATTTATTATCCTGGATATAATCATAATTCTGTTTAGAAACAACCAGATACGAAAATTTTAGATATTCAATCTTACGGTAAAGGGGTTGATTGAGGATTTGCAAATATTCTGGTGGTGTCCACTTTATACTCTGGTGGCACCATTCATTTTTCTTTTGGAGCAGGGGACAGGGGTTATGGTGAAGACAGGGGAGGAGGATATAGCCGATGCTTTCTTTCTTTAGCCGATCAGCAAATTCCATCAGGCGACGGGTCAGGGGTTTTAATGCGGGTTCAATTATTATAATTATACCATTACTTTGTAAAAGGCGAATAATTTTTTTCACAAAATTTATTGGGATATTATTTTCAGAAAAGATTTCTACAAGTACATTTGAGATAATAATGATGTCATATTCACCTGAATAATCAGTAATAAAATCTGAGGCAGACTTTTTTAATATATCAAAATGGACATTACCGTATAAATGTTGCAACCATTCTAAGAGCGACCCGCATCTGTTGAGCAGATTATTTTCTATATCTACCCCTGTAAAATATATGCTCATGTCAGGTTTAATATTTTTTAATCCATAATACAGACCAAACATTGCAGCGCCTTCACCACAGCCAAGGTCAAGGATTTTGATTTTGTCCTTTATTAACGGGATTTTATAAAGGTTATATGTTTTATTAATAACCAGCATTGCCTTGACAAAATTTTGAGGAAAATTGAAGGCAAAATAGGCATCTTGATACTGTGATTCAGTAGGCTTGAGTTTTGCAAAATCCTGTGAAAGATGGATCATCTGTTTTCTTAGGTTATCTATTTTTTCTGAAAAGAGATTTGGGTTATTATATATATCAGAAATCCCCAATTCAGAAAGGATTTTATGCTCAACCTTTTCAGGTATTTTCATTTTTGAAAGGTGGAATAGCATATGCACTGAACATCAACAGAAATAATTCTACCGGCATACGGTATCTTATTAAGCCAACATGGGTAAAGATATATAATGTAGAAATAAAAATAATTGATAAAAATATAAAAAGAACTGGTTTATGGTCTTTGATTGATAACAACAACCCGACCCATCCCATTATGAGTACAGGAACATAAAATATATATATGAGAATTCTGTATTTTTGTAAGTCTTTAGATGTGTATTCACTTGATGGTGCAAACCACCAGTAATAAAAAAATTTTTTTATTAACAATCTTAAAAATTTAAATGGATTATGCAAGACAAAGTCTTTTCCCTGTTGCAGGTAAAATCTTGCTCTTTCAATTTCAGATATTCTGTTCAAACTATCTTGAATATTGGCAGGTAGGGTCTGTGTCATTAATATATATTCATCGGTCTGGATTGATGCTATCTTATAAAAATCTGTGCCTGTGGCTTTAGGATTATTGCCAATCCAGAAGTTGATGCTGAACTGGGTTGTTACTGGAACAAATGTCTGATGAACTTTATAGTTTCTGAGTGTCCATGGCAGGAGAACGAGAATAGAGATGAATATAATCAGACATATCTGAAAAAAGTTGATACGTTTGTCAAAGAAGAACCAGACAAGTATGACAGGATATAAAACAAATGCCACTGGTTCACATAAGATTGTTATGCCCAGGATTATTCCGCATAACAGATAATATAAAAAATTTTTGGATTTGCTATTTATGAATAAATATGCTACCAGTGCGATTAAAAACAAAGATATTGTTGTGGGAACGAATTTGGTAATATAATAGATGAATGGTGGATAAAAGGCAATAAGGAATTCAGCCTTGCGGGCAACAGAGTCATTAAAAATAAGTCGGGCAGTTTTAAAGACGAAATAAATGGTAAACATAGAAAATAGTGCCTGTATTATATAAATTAGAAAATAATTAAAAGGTTTTGTGCCCCATTGATAAAAAAAGGCAAGAAAATATGGGTATAATGGGGCATGCGAAGAAGTGGGGGCAGGAGCTTCTTTGGTAATTGTTACCCTGCTGAATCCATTGCCAGTGATTATATTACGGGCAATCTCACCATACTCATAATCACGGGGATTATAAAAATTACCAATGATTAATATTGTAAGGATACGTATGCCTAAATAAAGAATGTATCTTTTCAGAATTATTTGAGTTTGGTTGCTATGAACTTCGCTAATCTTGACTTGTAGCGGGCAGCAGTATTCTTTTTAATAATACCATCCTGAACCGATTTATCAATTACTGCCTGAACCCCAGGATAAAGCTTCAGCGCCTCTTGTTTTGACTCAGCCTTTTTTATCTTTTTGATTGCCGATTTCAAATCTTTTTTCTTTTTAAGATTCATTAAATAGCGCCGTCGCGATTTGCGAATGTTCTTTAGAACCGTTCTTGACCTTTTCTTAATTGGCATGGTCAATTATATAAAAAAAATAAAAAAAGTCAACTACTTTGTTGTAGGCAATCGTTTCTGGCTTGACTTTGAAATAAATATTGTTATACTTGAATTAATGGCTGATGGTAAACCATCTCTTGTTTTGATTGATGAAAGAATTCTATTGAAGAGCTTACCCATTGAAAGGCAGGAGTATATTATTGGCAGGGCAAATGAATGTGATTTTTTAATTGATGGCAAAGAAGTTTCACGCAAGCATGCACGGGTCTATTATAAAGATGGTAAATTTATAATTGAAGACTTGAAGAGCACTAATGGCACATTTGTAAATGGCAAAAGAATAGATACAATAGAATTGCGACATGGTGATGAAATCAATATTGGAAATTTTACAATTATTTTTGATGATGGCAGAGGGATTGAAGGTATTTATGACGAAACACAGGCTGAATCAGGTGGTAATGAAACCCAGCGTTTAATTGCGGAATATAAATCACTTGCTGAGAAGATAAGAGAAAGGGATATTGCCTTAAGTTTAAAAAAATATCACGAAAAGGTGCTCAAGAGTAGAAAAAAATTGACAAGGCAAGCAAATTTTGACCGGTTGACCGACCTTTATAATCGGCGTTATTTTGACAAAGTTTTTGAAGAGAAGTTTCTTGAGGCGCATCGCCATCATTATCCGCTATCATTACTCTTTGTAGATATTGACCATTTCAAAAAAGTGAATGATACATTGGGTCATGATAAAGGTGATGAAGTTTTAAGGGGGGTGGCACATATAATTCGCGCCTTATGTAGAAAGGACGATATTGTTGCACGATATGGTGGTGAGGAGTTTGTTATCCTTTTTCCTAATATGGATGTTTATAATGCAAAAATGATTGGAGAGACCATTCGCAAGATTATTGAAGAAAAGTCTACTCAGATTATCGGCATAAAGGTGACAGTAAGTATTGGTGTGGCAACTGATGTAAATGAGTTTATAAATACACAGGAATTGATAAAGAAGGCAGACCAGGCACTTTATCGGGCAAAAGCACGGGGAAGAAATTGTGTGGTGATGGCAAATGAATAAGAATTCAACCATTGGTAATTATAAGATTCTCAAACCCATTGGTAAGGGTGGTATGGCGCACATTTATACTGCAATACAGGGTTCGCTTGACCGCATTGTAGTAATAAAACAGATGATGAAAAATCTTGATGGTGAAGCCCAGGCACGATTCAAAAGAGAAGCAAAGATATGTGCCAATCTTCACCACCGTAATATTGTTGAAATTTATGATTATTTTCGCGAAGGTGGTGGGCATTATCTGGTAATGGAGTATATTGAAGGGCTTAATCTTGCTGATGTGATAGAAAAACAGGCACCATTACATCCCATAATTGCTGCCTCAATTGCCCGTGAAGTATGTAAGGCACTGGTCTGTGCTCATAAGAATGGGATTATCCATCGTGATATAAAACCTAAGAATATACTGATTTCTAAAGAAGGAGTTATTAAATTGACCGATTTTGGTGTAGCACGGGATATTGATGCACCGGATTTGACAACGACCGGTGCAATTATCGGCACACCTTTTTATATGTCGCCTGAGCAGGCAGGAGGAGGAAAGGTTGGTTTTCAGACCGATATTTTTTCTTTAGGCGTTGTTCTTTACGAGATGGTTACCAGTAAGAAGCCTTTTGTTGCAGAAGAGAATCAAGGTATCATAACAAAGATTTGCCGTGGGCAATACAGGTCACCATTCTGGCTCGACCCGCACCACAGTTGGCGTCTGAGCAGGATAATCAATCGGGCGATGAAAAGGAATCCCAAGGGTCGCTACAAATCTGCAGAAGAGATGCTCAGGGTATTGAACAATTTCCTCGGTTGGAAGGGTCAGGCAATGGTTGAAGAGAATATTGAAAAGTTATTGAATCAGATAGAAGAACAGAGAGATGTAACGACTGTTGTAAAAGGTTCACCCAAAAAGAAAAAGAAACAAAAGAGTAATACTGGATTATATTTTCTATTAATTATTCTTTTAGTTTTAATTATATTCCTTTTTATCACTTATTTTTACATTCTTATCAAATAGATTAAACAATTATCCACTTAATTTTAATTAATATTCAATCAGCGAGTATATCTCGTATCCTTTTAGTTTTTGGCTACCTGATAAATAGGTAAGATTTGCAACAAAGGTGCAGGCGATGACATTGCCGCCGAGCATCTCAACGAGTTTACAGGCAGCGAGCATTGTTCCACCGGTTGCCAGAACATCATCAAATAATAAAACATTTTCACCTTTTTCTATACCGTCTTTATGAATTTCAATAACACTCTTACCGTATTCAAGGTCGTATTCCATCTTCACTGTTTCGGCAGGTAGTTTACCGAGTTTCCTGACCGGCACAATGCCACAATTGAGATTATAGGCGATTGCACCACCAAAGATATAACCGCGTGCCTCAATTGATACCACCTTATCAATCTTTGCATTGCCGTATTTGTTCACGATGCTATCAATAACATATTTAAATGCTGCTGGTTCTTTTATGAGGGTTGTAATATCCCTGAACATCACCCCTTTTTGGGGAAAATCAGGAATATCCCTGATAAATTTTTTCAAATCCATCAAAACCTCCTTTAAAGCAGAAATATAAGGTTTAGAATTAAATATGCCACAATGAATATGCAGAAACAAATTCTATCAAGATTTTGTGAGGTTTTCTCTTTTCCACTTGTAAATAGTCTTAATGAAATGATGGATTCTCCGATTGATAAGAAAATGAAGAAGATAGATATTATATGGAGTTTATCCGTGAGTGTAATAATATTTGTATCAGGAAGCAAAGAAGCAATGACAACTTCACTTGCAACCGCAGCAAATAATGCTCCTGCACCAAGTCCAAATCTTGGGTCAAGGTCTGTCGGCTTTATAAATAATGCTATCAATGCAACAAGTGCGGCAACAAACACAGTGAAGAATAGTTTGAAGAAGTAGCCGTATCCCGGACGGACAATATTCAGTGAGAAGACAAACCGCGAATAGATTGATTCATTATTTGTCGGCAGAGAAATATCACCATAATTTGTCTTATATGTATGACTTACAACATTTACATTGACAGTGTCTATTTTCCACCCTGGCACCTGCACCTGAAGATCTACTCCGCTATTTTCAGTATCAGGTGCATATTTTAATTTAGATTCTTCATTATCATTATCTTCTATTTCAATGGTCAAAGTATGATTATCCAGGGGAAACCGTGAAATATCCCAGAATTTTTTTATTGTTGCGACAACACGACAGACTCCATAGTTAAAACCTTTGACTGTATCTTCGTATACGCCTTCTTTTGATTCTATGTGTCCATTTACTACATCAAAACTTTCCAATGGGTTTATATTTTTGTCTTTCCAGCGAAACCAGATGTAAAAATCAGCAGTAAATTGATTGTCTTTCAGATTCAGACTCGTAATCTGGTTCAAATAAATACCCGTGTATACTATTTTTGGCTCCTGTTCCTGGGCAAAATTTGTTTGCAAAAAGAATAAAATTGCGAGTGTGGCAGGAATAATTTTAAGGCTAATCTTCATATATATTGCTCAGTCAGTTCTACTTTTGAATTCTTCAATCAATTGTTCATCCAGACGGTCAGCATGATAACTCACTCGTTCTTCCATTGCCTTGAGTTCTTCAAAGTTCAATCCCTTCAATTCTCTATTTTCTGCAATATAGACCCACTGGTCGCGCACAAAGAATTTAATACCCATCAATTGAAAATTTATCTCCAGTAATCTTCTGTAGAATGGTAAAAGATTCCGGGATGGCAAAAGCATAATCGGACAGGAGATTTCAATGTAATCTACATTATCCAATTTGAAGATTTCAGTATATATTAAGGCTGAGCCACGATACGCAGACCACAATGTTTTTGGTCTATGCCGGCATTTTTCAGGGTCAAGACCGAAACTTGTCAGAAGGTCATTGACCATCTTTTCGTAATAGGCAATATCTACCTCTCCATCTTGTTTTTGCGGTGGTTGTTTTTTGCTAAACATTTTTCCTCCTAAAATTTAAATCCACAATTTTTACAGAAATTTGCTGAAGCATCATTTGATGTTTTGCACTTGGGACAGACCTTCATCGCCACTTTGACTTTTTGGACCGGTGTATCTGCTGGTTGTTCTACAGCTTCTTTTTTCTTCTCAATCCTCTGTGTTCCGCAATTTATACAGTATTCAGCCTTGGATGTATTAATGAATTTATCGCTGAGATAACCACAGATTGGACAATAATACATTGTTGGGAGCTGGTTATGGACACTGTTTAAGTAATTCAATATATTTTTTATTGCATTGACAGGAATTGCAAAACTCATATTATCTGCTTCACCGACAACCCAGGTGTTTATACCGATGGCTTTGCCCTGTATATTGATCAATGGTCCACCACTATTGCCCGGGTTTATCGGCACATCGGTCTGGATATAGTTAATGCCCTTAACCCCGCGCTTTTTGCAGCTGATAATTCCCTTAGACACAGTAAAGTCGTATCCATACGGATGGCCAATTGCTACAACAGGTTCACCTTCTTTAACTGAATCACTATCAGCAAGAGGGATTGGAGTAGATTCATTGACACTTGCCAGACAAAATGCAAAGTCAACATCATTATCTGCATAGACTACAATTGATTCAACTTCTTGATTATTATAAAGTTTTGTCGTGATAAAGGTATCCAGCGCAACAGTGTGTTTATTGGTAATGAATAGTCCTTTATCATTTACAAAGAATCCGCTGCCCCTACCTTCATTGGGCAACCTTATGACCACGATTGATGCCTTAACCGACTCAATGATTGATGATATGTCATCCATATTTCCTCCT
>JBBINQ010000016.1:0-2400 GCA_037443805.1 Caldifarciminota bacterium
TTATGTCAGTGATGGAAATTGAGCCGAAAATTGATACGGTGATAGTTTATCCAGACCGTGTGCGGATGATAAAGGTCTGTGAAATTGAGTTGAATGAGCCATCAGATATAGTAATCCCTAATCTTCCTGGTGCTCTTGATGATGAATCAGTAAGGGTAAAGGCAAAAAATATAAAAATTGGAGAAGTGCAGGTTAAGCCTGGTTATAAAAAAGAATTATCCGAGAGGGTAAAAGAACTTGAAAACAAACTAAAAAAACTTGAGATTGAAGACCGTGCATTGATTGATGAGAGTGCGGTCTTACAGGAAAAGGCAAAATATTTAGGAACCATATCGGTCAGCAGTCCTCAGACAATTTCAAAAGAACTTTTCACGGGCAGTATTTCTCCAGATGCCTGGCGTGCTGGTTTGAATTTTATTGGTGATGAACTGCTCAATATTAAGAATCGGCTTGCAGAGATTGAGCGTTTGCGTGCCAAACTCAGGGAGTCAATGGATGTAATAAAAAGAGAGTTCAAGGATATCCAGGCAGTATCGCAGAATAAAAAGACAATTGTTTTTGATGCAACACCCCACACATCTGGCAAGACTGTGTTTGAAATAAGTTATGTGGTCTATGGTGCCAGCTGGTCCACATATTACGAATTAAGGGCTAATCCAGTTGAATCAAAGATTGAACTATCTTATTTTGCAAAAATTGAACAACGGACTGGAGAAGATTGGAAAGACACAAAGATTATTCTCTCTACTGCACAGCCTGCACTGGGTGGCACTGCACCTGAACCACAGCCCTGGTATATAAATCTCTATGTGCCGGAACCTGTGGCAAGGGCAAAAAAGGCTATGCCTGCTGAAGCAATGGCACCATCTTCTGCAGCGGATATGGAAGCAAGGGAAGAAGTTTATGAACCAGCACCGCCGGTTGAGACCGGCATTGCAGTCAACTACCCATTATCAGGAAAGTATACAATAAAGAGTGGTGAACCAGCAAAAAAAGTAAAGATTTGTGATGTATCACTGGAAGCAGAATTTGAATATTTTATCATACCGAGAATTACTGAATTTGCATATCTAAATGGTGGAGCCAAAAATTCAAGTTCTTATCTATTTCTTGGTGGGGAAGCCAATACTTATGTTGGCGATGACCTTACAGGCAGGGTTTATCTGAATACTATTGCACCCGGGGAAAAAATTGTTTTTTCCTTTGGCATTGATGAACATATAAAAGTAGAAAGGAAACAGAAAAAATCACATATAGAAAAGAGTGGACTCGTCAGGAAAACAATAAAATATGAATTTGTATACGAGAATATTGTAAAGAACTTTCACAAAAAAGGAATTAAATATACAATCGTTGACCAGTTACCAGTGCCACAGAGTCCAGAACTTAAGATTCAGGACATTAAGTTTGAACCAGAACCATCAGAACAGGAAAAGGAACTGGGAATATATCGCTGGAAGGGTATGCTTGATACTGAGAAAGAGATTAAGATTATTGTCTCTTTCATAGTTGAATCACCTGAAGGCACAAAAATACAAGGACTGTTCTGATGTTGGATTTTGCAGAATTTTGCTGGATTATAATCATTATATTTTTATAAATAGGGGGTAAAATGGGATATAAATATATAATTGTTGAGATAGCAGAAAAGATTGCTATCTTAAAGGTCAATAGACCAGATGTTTTAAATGCAGTAAATGTAGAGGCAATCCTGGAAATTGAATCAGCAATGCACGAATTGAATGAAAATAAGGATGTTCGGGTTGTGATAATAACTGGTGAAGGGAAGTCGTTCGTTTCGGGTTCAGATATTTCAAGGCTTGCCCAGATGGATGCACTTGCGGCACGGGAGTATAGCCAGATAGGCCAGAGGGTTCTATTCTTTATTGAAAATATGGAAAAACCTGTAATTGCTGCAATAAATGGTTATGCACTCGGTTCTGGTTGTGAGATTGCGATGGCGTGTGATATCAGGATTGCTTCGGAAAAGGCAAAGTTTGGACAGCCTGAGGTTAAATTAGGTTTAATACCAGGACATGCAGGCACACAGAGATTGGCAAGGCTCGTAGGCATTGGAAGGGCAAAAGAACTGATTTTCACTGGTGATTTGATTGATGCCCAGGAGGCAATGAGAATTGGTCTGGTGAATAAGGTTGTGCCGCCAGAAAATTTACTTGAAGAGGCAAAGAATCTTGCAAAGAAGATTATTGAAAATGCGGGTCCTAATGCAGTTAAGATTGCCAAGACTGTTTTAAATAGAGGTGTTGATGCAAATCTCTTTACTGCCTGTTCTTATGAGATGGAAGCATTCAGTATTCTTTTTTCTACTGAAGAGGCAAAAGAAGGTATGAAGGCATTCTTAGAAAAGAGGAAGCCGAACTGGGGCTAAAAAGAATTGAA
>JBBINQ010000016.1:2500-51089 GCA_037443805.1 Caldifarciminota bacterium
AGTAGGGAGTAGGTAGTATGTAGTAGGGAGTAGGTAGTAGGTAGTAAGTAGTAGAATATTTACTCTTGACAATTGGAAGAAAAAAAGTATAATATATATAGTTATTTGTAATAAATGAACTGCTGAAAATTTATACATATAACATTAGAATAGAGAATTATGCCCCGCTATTTTAGTGTTTATAAAATTTTTGTTTTTGCACTGAATTATAAGGGGGTATTTTGCGGGGCAGAGATAAAATATATAACGGGCAGGAGTTTGAGATGATACAGTCTCTTGCAGAGGGCATAATTGAAACGACAGACCAGCCGATTTTAGTGCTGGATAGAGATTTACGGGTCGTCGCAGCCAATAGCGCATTTTATAATTTATTTAAGACCAATCCAGCCGAGACCATAACTAAATTTATTTATGAACTGGGCAATCGGCAGTGGGATATCCCAGAATTACACAACCTTTTAGAAAAAGTTATTCCTGAAAAGATAGTTGTTGAAAATTATATTGTCAAACATAAATTCCCCCATATTGGTGAAAAGATAATGTGTATCAGGGCAAAGTTTATCCAGACCCCTGACCCCAATCTCAAATTAATTCTTTTAACAATCCAGGATATTACTGACCAGAAAAGATTAGAAGAAGTTCTTAAAAATAGGATTTCAGAATGGCAAAAGATATTTGACTCAACCCTTGATGCAATATTTGTGCTCAGTGCAGACCAGAAAATTATGAAGGTAAATAAGTCTGCACTTGAACTCTTCCGGGTAGAAGAACAGGATGTCTTAGGAAAGCACTGCTGGGAGGTCGTCCATTCTACTGATAAGCCCGTCCCAATGTGTCCATTTTTGAAGATGGTAAAATCTTTGCACAGGGAATATATGGAGATGCCTGTGGGTAATATGGTCTTTGAGGTGACGGTTGACCCTGTTTTTGACCAATATAATACCTTTATCGGCGCAATCCATATTATTCGTGATATAACTGCGCTTCAACAGATTGAAAAACAACTATGTGCAAGTGAAGAGAAATACCGTTTGATAACTGAACATATACCAGATATGGTCGTGATACACTCCGGAGAAAAGATTCTCTATGCAAACAGAGCGGTTCTAAAGACACTGGGTCTGGACTCATTTGACCAGATAAAGGATATACCCATAATAAATTTTGTCCATCCTGATTATCGTGATACGGTTCAAGAAAGGATTAAAGGATTACTCGTAAATAAAGAGATTGCAGAACCACTGGAAGAGAAGTTCATCAAACCAAATGGCGAGATTATAGATGTTGAGGTGAGGGGTGTGCCCATAGAATTTGAAGGCAAGCCTGCAATCCAGCTTATTATCAGGGATATCACTGAACGTAAAAAGGCTGAAGAAGCAATCAAAAAGAGTGAGATTCGTTATCGGACAATCTTTGAAACTGCGCGTGACGCCATCTTTGTTATGGAACAGGACCGTTTTATTGACTGTAATCATAACGCAATGAAGTTATTCAGGGCAGACTATAAACAATTAGTAGGAAGAACCCCTTATGAAGAGTTTTCACCGCCCTTACAACCAGATGGACGGGAATCAAAAGAAAAGGCACTGGAGAAAATAAACATTGCCTATAAAGGAATTTCCCAATTTTTTGAATGGCAACACAAGACACTTGATGGAAATATCTTTGATACTGAAGTCAGTTTGAATAGGTTTGAAATAAATGGCAAAAGTTATCTTCTGGCAATTGTGCGGGATATTACTGAACGGAAGATGGCAGAAAAGGCGTTAAAAGAGAATGAAGAGAAGTTTCGGCTCATTGCCGAGAATGTTGGTGATGTGATTATGACTTTGAGTATGTCAATGAATATAACCTATGCAAGCCCATCAATAGAAAAATTGACCGGTTATACAAGTGCAGAGAGCATTGGCGAGAGTGTTTATAAATTTATGCCTTCTGAATCAGTAAATAAGATTCAGGAGATAATGGCTGAGGAGATGCTCTTAGAACAAAAAGGCGCACCACCTGAAAGAATTAGGCGTCTTGAACTCCAGATATACCATAAAGATGGCTCTTTAATCTGGATTGAATTGACAGGCACATTTTTGCATGATAGTAAAAATAGACCTACAGGTATCCTAATAATCTTTCATGATATCTCAGAGCGTAAACGCAGAGAACAGGAGACAGCAAAAAAATTAAATGAACTTGAATCGCTCCTGAAGATTTCCACATCCTTGCGCAAAGCCCATACTGAGAATGAGATATTTCCTATCTTTCTTGATGAGGTGCTGGCTCTATTAAATTGTGAGGCAGGGACAATTGTTTTGTATCAAGAAGGATTGGATACACTCAAGGTTGCTTGTGCCCAGGGTTGGGTAAAAGAATTAGCCGGTCTTACCCTCAAGCCCACAGAAGGTATTACAGGTAGGATATTTTCTGGTGGTGGAGTCTATATGAGCCGTGATTTAAGCAAGGACCCCAATGTAACACCGGCAGCCCGTCCATATATAAAAGAGAATTGGGGTTGTATTGGCGTTCCTATTCGTTCAGAAGATATTGCCCTGGGTGTCTTTTTTGTCTTTGCACCATCTACCCGTGAATTCAGCAATGAAGAGATTAAACTCGTCAGTTCTCTGTCAGAGATGTTAGGAATCGCTATACATCGTGTAAGACTCTATCAGGATGCAAGGAAACAGATTGAGCGCCTCCAGACAATGCAGACTATTGACCGCGCGATATTGGGCAGTATGGACAGGAGTGTTATGTTCAATATCTTCTTGAAAGAGATCACTACCCAGCTTAATATTCCAGCAGCGGGTGTATTGCTCCTTGACCCAACCGGGCTCACACTTCTATATGAGGTGGATTATGGGTTTAAAACCGATATTTATAAAAAGACAAGGTTGAGACTTGGCGAAGGTTTTGCAGGTAAGGCGGGGCTGGAAAGGAAGAGATTGTATATCTCGGACATCAGGGAATCAAAGGATATCACGCCACCAAGGATAATGCTTGAAGAAGGTTTTGTATCATATGTGGGTCAGCCATTCACAGCAAAAGGTCAATTGATTGGCGTTCTTGAAATATTCGGCAAGGAACCTATTAAATCAGATTCAGAATGGTTCAATTATCTTGAAACCATTAGCCAGCAGGTTGCAATCGCCATTGACAATATTAGATTATTTGAGAATCTGCAGAAGACCAAAACCGAACTCTTGCTTGCCTATGAATCCACAATTGAAGGCTGGTCATATGCAATGGATTTGAGAGATAAAGAGACTGAAGGTCATAGTCAGCGTGTGACTGAGATAACTTTAAGGCTGGCACAGGAATTGGGTATGAAAGAACAGGATTTGATACATGTTAAGCGTGGTGCTCTACTCCATGATATTGGCAAGTTAGGTGTGCCTGATGCAATATTATTCAAACCAGACAAGTTGAGCGAAGAAGAATGGGCAATAATGCGTAAGCATCCGGTCTATGCCTATGAGATGCTTATTCGTATAGATTATCTGAAACCAGCCATAGATATTCCATATTGTCACCATGAACGATGGGATGGCTCTGGTTATCCCAGGGGCTTAAAAGGAGAAGAGATTCCTTTATCTGCGCGTATCTTTGCGATTGCTGATACCTATGATGCATTGAGCAGTGACCGTCCTTATCGTAGTGCCTGGCAAAGAGACAAGATTATTGAATATATCAAAGAACAGAGAGGAAAAAATTTTGACCCCAAAGTTGTGGATGCATTTTTAAAAATCTATGCAAGCGATTTTCTATAACATCATTAATCTCTTTTGATTCTTGTTTGACAATTGACAGAAAATTAGATTTAAGTATAATCCTATGAGGAGGTTTATATGGCTCCGATTACGCGGCGAAAGTTTTTAAAGTATGTTGGTTCTGGATTAGTAGGGTTGGCATTAAAGCCGAAACTTGGTGAAGGATTGGTCAAAAATGGGATGCTCGCCAGCACAGTTGTTCAATGTTTTCATCAGAACGCCACGAACGGTTCAAACATAAATCAACCAGTTGTTCAGATTATGATGGATGCCTCAATAAAGGCACTTACTGGTATAAATAATGTTGGGGAAGCATGGAAATCAATATTTCCTAACATTAGTTCCAGTAGTGTTATTGGAATAAAGGTCAATTGTATAAATAGTTCATTACCCAGTCATCCTGAATTTGTGAATTGTATTGTCAATGGTTTGACACAGATGCAATTTTCCGGGAATCCGTTCAACCCGTATAATATAATTATCTGGGACCGAACAGATAGTGAACTACAAGGTTGTGGATATACGATTAATTATAATACTCCTAATCAGGTCAGATGTTTTGGCACTGACCACACTGGTGTTGGCTATGATAATACCTGTCCCCTTACAATTCAGAGTAGCAGTGGAACATATACGAGATATCCAAGCAGGATTTTGAGTTTGATGATTGATTATCTGATTGATGTTGCAGTCTTAAAGAATCACAGTGGAGCTCAGGTAACACTTTGCTTGAAAAATCATTATGGGTCAATTAATAACCCTGGGGGCCTGCCCCATTCTAATTATTCTACCCCTGAAATACCGTCTATGAATCAGCAAATCCGGGATGTGGTAACACCAAATAATATTCAAAAGATCTTTATTGTAGATGCATTATTCGGAGACGTCACCAATGGTCCGGGCGGTTCCCCAAACTGTAATCCAAAGATGCTTCTGATGAGCCTGGATCCGGTCGCCTGTGATTATCGTGGCTGGCAAATAATAAATATTGAACGGCAGAATCTTGGACAGAGCCCAATACCCTGGCCTGTTTATCATATCCAGACTGCTTCACAACCGCCATATAATCTTGGAACTACTGATATCAATCTGATTGAAATAAATAATCCACAGGCAATTGAAGAGACAAAATCAACAGGAAATGGTTTTATAAGGATTTCACCAAACCCATTTTATCACAGCACTATGATAAAATTGACCCTGCCTGTGTCTGGTTTTGTTTATGTTGACCTGATTAATAGTGCAGGAATTACCGAAGACCAGATATATTCAGCATACTTAGATAAAGGAATACATCAAATAAATTATAATGTAGGCAAGAATTTTCCTGCTGGTAATTACTTCCTGAGATTATACTATCAGGGAAAATATTTTGTTAAAAAGGTTACCATAGTAAAATAGGAGGCTGTAATGAAAAAGATGCTAATATTGTCATTGTTCTGCTTTTTTATCTTTTGTGCCAAAGAATCGCCTGAGCAAGAGCCGAAGGATGTTGTGGAACTCATCCCCCTTGATAATGAAATCAGTGGCTGGACCAGAAGTTCAGCAATGAGAATTGCAGAAAACGAAACTCAATTATATGACCTGATTGATGGTGAGGCAACAATCTATGTAGAGCGTGGATTTGCTAAGTGCGCCTTCCAGGACTATGCTGATAGTGCTGCGATTATTGAATTGAATTTGAGAATCTTTGACCAGGAGGATTCGGCAAATGCCCATTCGGTCTATGCTTATTTAGAACAACCCGGTTCAATCCCCTGGACCGATGGAAATGCAGGAGTTGAGGCAAGGTATATAATGGTCGGTTACTCTTATATCCTGGATTTCTATGATGATAAGTTCTATGTTAACATCACTATTAGTGATAATACAGCATCAGGATTAAGTGTTGCAAAACTGTTCGCATTGAACATATCCAGTGCTATTCGCGATACAACAGAAACTCATTAAGTAGGAGAAAATTTATCTATGGGTAAGATTAGCCGGAGAGATTTTTTAAAAGCTGGTGCGGCTACGGTTGCGTCAATCTTTATACCCCGATTTTTTTCTGGTTCTGAAGTAAAATCAGATAAGGGTCCACTTATTGGTGTTGCTTATGGTAATAAAGAAAAACTCGTGGCAGGTGCGATTGAGCAGATTGGTGGTATTGAGCGATTTGTAAAAAGCGGGAATAGGGTTCTTATCAAGCCAAATATCTCCTTTGCTGCGAATGCTGAATGTGGTGCAACCACGAGTGCTGAAATTGTAAAACAGATTGTGCAATTATGTTTGAATGCAGGTGCGGTCAAGGTTATTATTGTTGACTATCCGCTTGCAAACGCAGAAATCTGCATTGAGAAGAGTGGTATAAAAGAAGCACTAATTGATAAGACAAAGGTTAATATCTTGATGCTAAGTAAAGAACGGCAATTTTATGAAGTTGAAGTCCCTGATGGAAAGGCATTGAAGACCGTGAAGATTGCAAAAGAGTTGAATAATGTTGATACGGTAATCAATGTGCCGACTGCTAAATCCCATTCTGCCACAGGTGTGAGTTTAGGAATGAAAAACCTTATGGGGCTTATCTGGGACCGAAATATCTTTCATCGTAGTAATCTACATCAAGCAATTGCCGAACTTGCTACAGTAGTTAAACCACATCTTACAATTGTTGATGCGACAAGGGCATTGACCAGTGGCGGTCCTGGAGGACCAGGAAAGACTGTGATACTCAATACCGTTATTGCCGGAACCGATATTGTGGCAGTAGATTCTTATACTACAGGTATCACGCAATGGTACAACAAATCATTTACTGGAAGAAATGTCAAACACATCGTTGCCGGCTATAAACTTGGTTTGGGTGAGATTGATACTGAAAAGATGCAGATTAAAAAGGTTGAGGTTTAACAGATATAGAATAAATGTCCTTTAAATCACACCGTCTCATAAGAACTATTATCCAGATAATATTTTTGCTATTTTTTATTTTTCTTTTTTTAAGAACATCCTATGGTGTAAAAATTGATTTCCAGAACACCTTTTATAAATTCAATCCAATGTTATTTATAACCTTAAGTATTGCTTCTCGTTCTTTTGTTTCTGGTCTGCTACTTTCTGTAATACTGATAATCTTGACTTTGCTCCTGGGACGGATCTTTTGTGGATTTATCTGTCCTCTTGGAACAATGATTGATTTATTTGATAGTGTTTTGGTTAAAACCAGAATTAAATTCCATAAAAATAATCCTCAAAGCAGATGGTTTATAATCACAAAGTCTACAAAGTATATTGTCCTTTTATTTATACTCGTTTCAGCGCTATTTGGTATATCCTTTGTTCACTTTTTTGACCCGCTCGTCATCTTTGAACGCTTTTTAACATTTGTTATGCTACCTGTAGTGACATATTTTGCAGGCTCTTTTTCTAATATAAAAATCTTTTTTGCTAATGAAAACATATTTGTTTTGTTATATGTTATCGGCATCTTAAGTTCCGGTATTTTTGTATCAAGGTTCTGGTGTCAATATCTTTGCCCCCTGGGTGGATTGCTGTCAATACTTTCTAAAATCGCCATCTTTAAATTTTTGTTTACAAAGCCTTGTTCCAAATGTTTGCTATGCCAGAAGGTTTGTCCCACTGATGCGATAAGTCTAAAAACAGACGATATAGATGCAGGCGAATGTATTGGTTGTTTTCGTTGTCAATATGAATGTCCGGACCGGGTTATAAAATACAAAATGGGATTAAAATTGAATAATTTTAATATTCGGCGCAGGCATTTTATTACTGCTACTGGAATGGCACTCATTGCTGTACCACTGGTGCGGATTAATATCCATCAAAAAAACAATGGCAGATTAATTCGTCCACCTGGGGCAATCCCGGAATTGGATTTTTTAAATACCTGTATCCATTGTGGAAAATGTATAAAGGTATGTCCAACAAATGGTTTACAACCCTGTTTACTTGAATCTGGTATCAATGGTTTGTGGTCACCACATCTTGTAGCACGCATTGGAGGTTGCGAAAAAAATTGTAATCTCTGTGGTCAAATCTGTCCCACAGGGGCAATAAGAAATTTGCCATTAGAAGAGAAAACCTATGTTAAAATAGGAACTGCAGTCATTGACCGTTCCCGGTGCCTTGCCTGGGAACAGGATAAAGCCTGTTTAATCTGTGATGAGGCGTGTCCATATAATGCCATCAATAACCTAAATGAAACGATTCAGAATATAACGATTGGCAGACCTTTTGTTGATGAAAGGCTCTGCACTGGTTGTGGAATCTGTGAATCACGCTGTCCGATTGATGGTCGTTCCGCGATTGAGGTCTTCTCAATTGGTGAAGAGAGGAAACGGAGCGGCTCGTATATTACACCAGAGAAAATAAAACTACGCTGTGGCGCAGAATCTTCTGAAGATATTCCATCAGGATTTATCCTCCAGGACGATTGATAGTAATTTTATATTTTTTAGTTGGTCTTTCTACTAAACAGATTTCAAATGAGCCTATTTTTTTTGAACCGACCAGTGATGTATATGCACGAAACCTGCTTTTTATCAGCACAGACTGCGGTATATTTACTTTTGACCGTAATTCCCGCACCTGGGGTAGAATCTCTGTAGCAAATGGTTTGCCTGATAACGAAATTCAGAGTATTGGTATTGATGAAGGGATTCTCTGGGTAATAACAAAAAAAGGTCTTGCATCTGCGGATATCAAGATTAATGACTGGCAGGTTTATGAACAAGTTGGTCTGGTCAATGGAATTGATTTTGATGAAGAGTATGTCTGGGTTGGTAGTGATTCGGGCTTATGGCGATATAATAAATACTCTGAAATATGGGAAAAAGTTATTGAAATAGGTGTTAATTTTCTCTACATGGAAAGGGATTATATATGGTTAGGCACTCCTGATGGTATTCTTCGTTATAACCGAAAGTTTGAAAAAATTGAAGAAATTCCTAATACACCAGTAGACAGCATCTATTACATTGTTTCCACAGCAAATATTATCTGGTTCCTGGGGAAAAATAGATTTATCAGTTACAAAAGAAATAAGGAGGTTTGGAATGAATACCAGGGTTCTATTGTAAATGATTATTCCACGCTCGGTGATTCACTTTTTTGCTTAAGTCAGGGCAGGGTATCTTTTTATAATCCAAAGACCGATAACTGGGAGTTTTTTAAAGAGTTTGAGGTGGTAAGGAACATTAATGGTATATCAGTTAATCAAAAAAAAATTTTATTTGCGACAAACGGAGGAATTGTAAGTTATGACTGGAACGATAAAAGTAGAGAAGTGTATACTAAAAATAATGGTCTTGTTAGTGATACAGTGATTGATGTTTACGAAAATAATGATTTTATTTTTGCCGTCAGCGCAAGCAATATACAATTCTTTAACAAAAGTGAAGGTGTGTGGCAGGTTGAAAAAATTATCCCGTCAGTGAAACCACGAGAAAGTTTTATATATTACGATGATGTCGGCTTACATACCAGAATTATTAACAATACTGATATCAGGTTACAGGGTAATGCCTATTATCAATTAACTTATAGAAAATCTGGTGATGTAGTTGATACAACAACCTGGGAAAATATAAATCTGAAACTTGTTGGTGAGCATATAAGCAAGCGTTTGCTCTCAATGTATTACGACGATACGGACAAAGAACAGGTTGCTTATGGTTTTGGCTATCGTGGTCTGGAAAATGATGGTTTGTATCGCTTAAATGGTGGTTATTTAAGAACTGAATATTCTGATTTTAATATTTTACCACAATTTTCGGTGCTGGGTGGTAATGCGAAATTGAAATACAAGAACCACAACCTGTTTTTGCAGGCAGGAGAGATAAAATCAGGTATGAACAGAGATTATTTCTTTGGTAAAAAATACTATCATGTAGATACAATCTTTGATGTTGATTATCAAAAATACCAATTTTATTATATTTATTCATATCCCCGAACTATACCTAAAGATTATGATACAATTTTTATTGATGACCGTATGTCTTCAACAAATACTATTAAAACCCGTATGGGTATGACAATTGCCGGGATAACTGGAGATTATGATATTTTTATTAATGGTGTTGATTATTTTGTTGATTACGAAAGGGGTTTTATCCATTTTGTAGCCCCACGGCGTAGTACAGATATTATTATTATGTTGATTAATGGTGTAGAAATCATTATCCAGTCCGATACGGTCAAAGATAAAATGCGTGAGAACATCTATTTTATTGGGCCCGGCATCATCCCCAATTCTATTTCCTTGACAATCACTGATACCTTAGGACAGGTTCAACCACTTAATATTTTTGGCATTGATAATGATAATAATAACATCATTGACCCTGAATTCATAAATTGTGAACTTGGTTATCTTATATTTCCCGCATCAAGGCCATTTCCTGATGAAGTTTATGATGATACAATTCATCTTTACTCAATGATTTTTGAATTTCAGACATATCTAACTTTTTATCGTCTCTCTAAATATCCAGTTCTTATTGGAAGTGAAAAGGTTTTTGTTGATGGCGAGCAGATGGCACGAGGTAGTCAATACATATTGGATTACACTTCAGGTATAATTTTTTTCTTAAGTGAAGAATTAATTTCTGATTTCAGTGAGATTGAAGTAGAGTATATGCAGGTGCAAAGAATGCGGAAGGATATTTATTATGCTGTTCAGCCCAATATTGTTTTCAACGACAATCTAAATATTGCACCAGGGTATTCAAATATAATAGACCAGCAGATATTTCATCTATCGGGCAATCTATATTCTCAAATTACAGAAGACGGAAGTATTAAATTCAACCCCCAGGCTGCTGTAAACAGTGAGAAGGAGTATGCACAAATACATAATCTCGTTGCCAATTATCATATCATCAGCATAAATTCTGAATATCAGAGTTTTTCACAAAATTTTGAATCTTTTGGTAATAATACTGGCAAGTATGGGAGCCTGCGTCAACAGGGAGTTCTGGGTATAGGTATTTGCCCTTTATCTTATCTAAGGTTTGATGGCAAATTTGATAAACAATATCAAATTGATTCTGCTAATATTCAGAAAAAAATTGAATACTGGTACGGAAAGGTATATTATCTATATCCTGGACTACCGAATGGTTATATCCTTTGGGGCAAAGATTTTTTACCTGAATATGATAAAACAAAATTTGCGATTAATGCTAATTATAAAGCTGAATACAAAAAAACAAAATTCAAATTTAATTCTAACTTTAATAAGCAATCCATTATCAGTAATGAAATTGGTAGATTTAAATCCCTGATATATCTTTTTGAATCAAATCTTCTGCTTCCACTACCTATAAATATCAATCTATTTGTAAAAAATGGGAATATATACGATGATATTACCAAAGAAAAGAATGAAAAGACTGAGCGCTGTAATCTGAGTATAGATGTAATTCCGGGAATCTATTATGAGGGCAACTATGAATTAAAAACGGTAGATTATTATCTACTAAATTCAAAGGATTTATCAATATTTAATTATTTTTATAATAATATGATTGTTGCACCTGGAAGATGGCTGAAAAATTTAACTCTCATCAATCTTTCTTTTGGTCTGGGTAAAAATACCGGACAATACTTAAAAGATTTACCTCCTGATTATAAAATACCATTTATTTTTATCAAGCCGATAGAGGACAGCAACATTTCAAGTATTAATACAACAAATAGCATATATGCTACAATCCAGCTAACCCCTCTTACCAGCCTTTATCTCTGGTTTCGTGAAACATATAATCAAACAACTTATGTATATTACAGTATTCCTGAACCAGTCCCAACATATATTGATGAATGTAAATTAGAGTATGAGCATATAAATCTTGGTTTTTTCAGGTCAGCCTTTACCCGGAAAAGGTACTACAACTATCCACAAAAAATATTGAATAATATTTATTTTGACTGGAACAAACCATTCTCTAATTTATTAAATGTGAAAGTTATAGCCAATCATAAATTGGAAAAAAATATTTATGGGCATATAGACACTTATGAAAAGGAGACCAGGATAGGTGAAGAGACATTGTTTAGATTTGGTTCTAAAAATTTTTTTACACTCGGTTTCAGCACCACCAGAAAAACAGATATCTTAAACAATATCAATTATTATTTGACTCCGGGTGGTAGTTTTAATTTAAATCTTATCAAATTTTTATTTTTTCAGGGCAATTATGAGATGAATATACAGATCAATGGTTTGGTCAATCATACCTTAACAGCAAAACTCAGCGGTCAATTTTGATAATATGTTAATATATTGACAATGAAAAATAATTTAATACAACATAAACCCTTTATAAGATAGAAAAACGAGTTAATTTTAAAGACCCGGTGACTTTCAGTCTATCTCATGCTTGAATTGGAGCAGTGATATGAAGGATGCCGTTTTTGTATACTGCCCTGACAAGATTTGGTGCGATAGTATGAGATAGATAAATATATTTTGCATAGTTTATATCTTCACTATCTGCTCTTACAAGGATTGCATCCCTTTTTACTTTAATATGGATATTTTCATTTGAGATATTAGATAGAACTACCTCAATCATAAAGTTGTTTGTATCCGGGTCAAAATAAGTGCAAACCTCTGGTTCAATCTGCTCTTT
Source organism: Caldifarciminota bacterium (assembly GCA_037443805.1). Classification (GTDB taxonomy): domain Bacteria; phylum Hydrothermota; class Tepidihabitantia; order SM23-42; family JAOAFX01; genus JAOAFX01. The sequence continues at coordinate 14,898 of JBBINQ010000016.1, forward strand.
CGTGATTGTCATAGGTTCTCCTATCAGGATAATATGCAAAAAGCGTGCCAGTTTTTTTACAAAGAACCATTGAAATATCGTGAGATATTTTTGCGTCCTGTACAAAAATGAGTAAAATAGTCCATATTTTGTGCAAAAAAGGATAACCAAGTTTAGCTCTTTACTGCATTTATAAGCCCTAATTGCCTTAATTTGCCATAAATTGCCCTGAATTGACTTAGAGTGTTAATCCTTGATTTTTTTGTCAAAAAGGATATAATTTAGCATTAAAAAGGAGTTGTTATGAAGATAAAATTCCTCGGTCACGCAGCATTTTTAATCACTTCAGACCAGGGTATCAGGGTAATCACTGACCCATATAAACCTGGTTGCTTTGGTGGTGGGATAAAATATAACCCGATCACTGAAGAGGCAGATATTGTAACGATTTCCCATAACCATGATGACCATAATGAAACTAAGATTAAAGGTAATCCTGTATTTGTGAAAGAAAAAGGCAAAAAAGAATTAAAAGGGATTGTGATAAATGGCATAGAGGTCTTCCATGATAAAAGTGGTGGCAAAGAGCGTGGCAAAGATATAATCTTCAATATGTTGATTGATGGACTCAATGTTGTTCATATGGGCGATGTTGGTCATTTAATTTCCAAATCTGATGCGGAAAAACTCGGCAATGTTGATGTTTTACTCATACCTGTGGGTGGATACTTTACGATTGATGCCAGAGACGCAGAAAATATTATTGAACTTTTAAAACCGAAAGTGGTTATCCCGATGCACTTTAAGACTGCTAAATGTGAATTTCCGATTGCGCCGGTTGAAGATTTTATAAAAAATAAAGAGGTTAAGAAAGTTGATGGTGAACTTGAGGTGAAAAAAGAAAGTCTACCATCAAGCAGAGTTATCTATGTCCTTACACCCACAAAATAATAATTTTCATCCATAAAAAGGAGAATATAAATGAGAGAGATTGAATATAATACAATCGTGGATACAGTTGCACGATTATGTAAAGAAGCAAATTATTTTTTGGGTGATGATGTATACAACGCACTCAAAAAAGGAATAGAGAAAGAAGAATCTCCCGTAGGAAAGGATATTTTAGGACAACTGTTAAAGAATGCAGATATTGCAAAAAACGAGCAGATCCCAATATGCCAGGACACTGGTTTTGCAGTTATATTCCTTGAACATGGTGCAGATGTTCGGGTAAAAGGTGATATAAATAAGGCGATCAGCGATGGTGTAGCAAGAGGTTATACAGAAGGTTATTTGCGTAAATCTATTCTTTCTGACCCGATCAAGGGTAAGAACACAAATGATAATACCCCACCGATAATCCATACTACAATTGTTCCAGGGGACAAAATAAAAATTACCGTAGCACCAAAAGGCGGTGGCAGTGAGAATATGAGCACAGTAAAGATGATGACACCAGCAGCAGGTATAGAAGGGGTCAAAAAATTTGCGGTTGAGTGGGTAATCCAGGCGAGTTCAAATCCCTGCCCACCCATTGTTGTAGGCATTGGTATTGGCGGTAACTTCGAATATGTAGCATACCTTGCGAAAAAGGCGCTTTTGCGTAATATCGGTGAAAGAAATCCTGACCCATTCTATGCAGATGTAGAACGAGAATTGTTGGAAAAGATTAATAAAACTGGTGTGGGTCCTATGGGACTGGGTGGCAGAATTACCTGCCTTGATGTGTTCATTGAAGTTTATCCCAGACACATTGCATCATTTCCAACAGCAATAAATATAAATTGCCATGCAGCAAGGCATAAGACAGCAATAATATAATGACAAATCCAAAATTCCAAATCCGAAATTCGAAACAAACTCCAAATTACAAATTCAAATTTTCAAAAAGCTGTTTTATCGCCGGCATATTCTTATTTAGAATTTCGGATTTATATTTTATCTGTTCAAGGAGGTTTTATGTCAGAGCCGATTAAATTGAAAACTCCTCTTTCTGATGAGGATGTCTTAAAACTTAAGATTGGTGATAGCGTGCTTATCACCGGGAAAATTTATACTGCCCGAGACGCAGCACACAAAAAATTATTTGAACTTGCAGAAAAAGGTGAACCTTTGCCCATTGACCTGAAGGGGCAGATTGTTTATTATGCTGGACCTGCACCGGCAAAGCCCGGCTATGTTATTGGACCTGCTGGTCCTACCACCTCTGGTCGTTGTGACCCTTATACGCCAAAACTCCTTGAGATTGGTTTGAAAGGGATGGTTGGCAAGGGTGTCCGTTCTAAGGATGTGCGTGAAGCAATGAAGAAATACAAGGCAGTCTATTTTGCTGCGACAGGTGGTGCTGCAGCACTGATTGCGAAAAATATTAAGGCAGTAAAGATTGTTGCCTATGAAGACCTCGGTGCTGAGGCAATCAGGGAACTTGAAGTAGAAAACTTTCCAGTGATTGTTGCCAATGATGCGTATGGTGGTGACCTGTATGAAGAAGGAATGAAGAAATACCGTCAGGAATAGTTAATGGATTAGGGTTGGGAAGCTGGTAAAAACAAAAAGGAGAAGAAATGAAATATTTATCTTGCATAATTATCTTAGGATTTGTTTTTTTCTCCTGTGGTAAACAGGAGAATGTTATAAAAATTGGACTTATTGCACCATTGACCGGTGATGTGAAGACTTTTGGTGAATCCACAAAGAATGGATTTTTACTCGCAATAGAAGAAGTAAATGCACAGGGTGGAATAAATGGTAAACAGATTAAGACATTTATTCAGGATGACAAGAATGACCCGACTGAGGCACAGAATGCAGGAAGCAAATTGATAAATCAGGATGGTGTGAAACTGCTCATTGGTTCAGTATCTTCAAAGTGCTCAATCCCTCTGGCTCAAACCTGTCAGGATGCGAGCGCGGTGATGATTACTCCTACATCAACAAACCCAAAGGTGACGGTCAGGGACGATGGTTCACGCAAAGATTTTATATTCCGTGCGTGTTTTATTGACCCATTCCAGGGAAGGGTGGCAGCAAAATTTGCCCTGGAAAATTTGAAGGCAAAGACAACCGCAATTCTCTATGATGTGGGCAATGATTATGTAAAAGGGCTTGCTGAATTTTATCGCGATAATTTTATCCAGGGTGGAGGAGAGGTCGTTGTGTATGAGTCGTATCAAAAGGATGATACAGATTTTTCCGCATTACTCACCAAGGTCAAGCAGGCAAATCCAGATATACTCTATATTCCAGATTACTACAATAAGGTAGGTCTGATTGCAAAGCAGGCGAGGCAACTCGGCATAAAATCAGTTCTTATGGGTGGTGATGGCTGGGATTCACCTGAGATGCTGAAGATTGCTGGTGATGCAATTGTTGGTGGGTATTTTACAAATCATTATTCACCAGATGACCCGAGACCCGAAGTTCAGGAATGGGTTAAGAAATATCTCGCAAAGTATGGCTCAAGTCCGGATGCACTTGCAACACTCGGTTATGATGCGACCTGTTTATTACTTGAGGCAATAAAAAGAGCAAATTCAGATAATCCAGTAAAGGTAAAAGAAGCATTACAGGGAATCAAGGATTTCAAATCGGTTTCAGGCAATATTTCATTGGATGAGCAAGGAAATCCAATAAAGAATGCTGTTATTTTAAAATATACAAAAACAGGTCAGGAATATGTAGCAACTGTAAATCCATAATCTTGACCTTGACCTTATTTTGACTATAATTTCTCCAAGGAGGTTTTGATGAAACCGAAGGTCGCAATTAATGGTTTTGGAAGAATTGGCAGGCTTGTTTTTAGAGCGGGCTATAAGAGTGATAAATTTGAATTCGTTGCAATAAATGATATTAGTGATGCAAAGACATTAGGACATTTATTAAAATATGATTCGGTTCACAAAAAATTTGGCGCGCAGGTTGAGGTAAAGTCTGATACTTTATTAGTTGATGGCAAAACATATAAGGTCCTTTCAGAAAAAGAACCAACAAAATTACCCTGGAAAGACCTGGGTGTGGATTATGTAATTGAGGCAACAGGAAAGTTTACCGAACGGTCCCAGTGTGAAATCCATTTGAAAAATGGTGCGAAGAAGGTTGTGGTCACTGCACCAGCAAAAGGGGAACCAAAGGTGCCCACGATTGTAATGGGCATAAACGAAGACAAGTATGACCCGAAAAAGGATACAATCGTCTCCAATGCATCCTGCACAACAAATTGCTTTGCACCAATGGTCAAGATTCTCCATGAAAACTTCACGGTTAAAAAAGGTTATCTTACAACCATCCATGCCTATACTAATGACCAGCGTATACTTGACCTGGTTCACAAAGACCTGCGACGGGCAAGGGCAGCAGGATTATCAATGATTCCTACTTCAACTGGTGCAGCAAAAGTGATTGGTGAGATATTCCCTGAATTAAAAGGCAAACTTGATGGTGTGGCAATAAGGGTGCCGACTGCAGATGTTTCAATATGCGATTTTGTTTGCGAGGTGGAAAAATCTACAACAAAAGAAGAGGTAAACAATGCCTTTAAAAAAGCAGCACAGGGTCCACTTGGAAAATATCTTGAATACTGTGAAGAACCACTTGTTTCTATAGATTTTGTTGGCAATCCCCATTCATCAATCTTTGATCCGGCACTGACTATGGTCAACAACAACATTGTGAAGTCTTTTGCCTGGTATGATAATGAGTGGGCATATTCATTGAGGATTATTGACCTGCTTGAATATATTATCAGGAGGGAATGATGCCGAAACTTTCGGTAAAGGACCTTCAGATAAAAGGGAAGAAGGTTTTCTTAAGGGTAGATTTCAATGTGCCCCTTGATGAGAATCTAAACATCACTGATGATACAAGGATACGGGAATCGCTGCCTACTATTAAATACATCCTTGAAAATGGTGGTATACCCATCATTGCCAGCCACTTAGGCAGACCAAAGGGCAAGGTTGACCCAAAGCAGAGTCTAAAACCAGTTGCCAAAAGGCTTGGTGAACTTCTAAACAGGGAAGTGAAATTTGCACCAGATTGTGTGGGAACAGAGGTAAAGAAGATGGCAGATAGTTTAAGCCCTGGAGATATCCTTCTTTTGGAGAACTTAAGATTCCACTCTGAAGAAGAGAAGAATGACCCGAACTTTGCAAAGGAACTCGCATCCCTTGCTGAGATTTATATAAATGATGCATTTGGTGCTGCACATCGTGCCCATGCCTCGGTTGAGGCGATTGCCCATTATTTTGAAAACCCAGCCTGTGGATTTTTAATGGAGAAAGAATTGAAATATCTTGAAGGTGCATTGAAGAATCCACAGCGACCACTCCTTGCAATCATTGGTGGTGCAAAGGTATCAACCAAGATTGGCGTGTTAAAGAATCTCCTTAATAAAGTTGATAATCTTGTGATTGGTGGAGGAATGTGCTTCACTTTTTATAAGGCAAAAGGCATGGAGATTGGTAAATCACTGTGTGAAGATGATTTTATCGGAGAGGCAAAGCAATTATTGAATAATCCGAAAATTTATCTGCCTGTTGATGTGGTTATTGGTACAGATATTAAAACTGCGACACCAGTAAAGACCATTGATGTGAAATCAATTCCTGCTGACCATTATGGTGTAGACATTGGTGAAAAGTCAATTGCTCAAATTGTTGATTTGATAAAAAAGGCAAAGACCATTGTCTGGAACGGACCAATGGGGATTTTTGAGATAGATGCCTATGCAAAAGGCACTGAAGCAGTGGCAAAGGCAATCGCTGATGCTACTAAAAAAGGTGCAGTATCTATTGTGGGTGGTGGAGATTCTGTTGCCGCACTGGAAAAATTCAATTTGAAGTCAAGGATAAGCCATGTTTCAACTGGTGGTGGTGCATCCTTAGAATATCTTGAAGGTAAAGAACTACCAGGAATTCGCGTGTTAAATGATAAATAAAATTCTCCGCAGGTTGAGGTTGGAATGTTTAATTTATTTAACCATTTAACCAATATGAATTCTATCATTGCTGGAAACTGGAAGATGAACAAAGACCCGGTTGAGTCACGGGCATTGGTGCAAAGACTTTTAGAACTTGCTGGCGATGTTAAAGACCGCGATGTGATAATTATACCGCCTTTTACTTCTTTACCTACAGTGGCTGAAGTTATAAAGAATACAAGATTCAAATTGGGTGCGCAGAATATGCACTGGGAAAGGAGTGGTGCATTTACCGGAGAGATTTCAGGATTATTTCTCAAATTCTTTGGTTGTGAATATGTGATTATTGGACATTCAGAGCGTCGGCACATTATGGCAGAGACAGATGAGATGATAAACAGAAAACTCAAGACCGCACTGGAGATTGGCTTGGTCTCTATCTTCTGTATTGGTGAGACCGAAAAGGAACGCGAACAGGGAAGGACCGAAGAGGTCATCCTGAGGCAATTAAAACTGGGATTAAAAGACATAGAAGATGAGGTTCACAAAATAATCTTTGCCTATGAACCGGTCTGGGCAATCGGCACAGGTAAGACTGCAACACCACAACAGGCATCCGCAGTGCATAAATTTATTCGCCAGCAATTCAAAAAACAGGTAACGATTCTCTATGGTGGTAGTGTCAATGCCGGCAATATTGATTCATTGATGGCAGAAAAAGAGATTGATGGTGTGCTGGTAGGTGGCGCAAGTTTAAAACCCGAAGACTTTGCACGGATAATTAAATTTCAAGTAATGTAATATTTTTTTGACTGCAGAAAGTTTTTTTACACAAGTTTTCTTACTTTTTGTCATTTTAACTTTTGTAGTATTGACACAAGAAGAAATATTTGTATAATGGATTAACATATTCAAGGGGGTAGAATGGGACATAGTATCTTTTTCTGGATAATATTTTTTTCTCTGAGTTCTGCGCAGGTGCTGGAAAATCCTGACCCATTTACAAATTTTTTTATACTGACTTCAGAAGATATTGAGGATTTGTCTGTAGCTGACCTTAATGACCTCTTAATGCTTGTGCCGGGAGTAAATAAAGACTATAAAACTCTGCATTTTCGTGGCAGTGCAGGAATGGATGAAATAGCCTATTATCTTGATGACATTCCCATAAAAAATCCTGAGCAGATTAATCTATCAATGATTGATAAGATTATAATCCAGAAGTCAGGATTTACTACAGAATATGGTAATGGGTTTTCCGGGATTGTCTTCATTCAAACAAAAAGGCAAGAACGAAGACTCGTAAATCTTGATTACCTGACTGACGATCTGTTTCCCACTGAGCGATTAAATTATGGTTTCAATCAGTATAATTTCCATACCCAGGCATCTATTACAAAAAATATTGAATATTCATTTGCAGGAAGATATATGTTAACTGATGCCTATTCTTCAGGATTATACAAAGTTTCTTCACCAGGAAATTGCTACAATGGTTTGATGAGTTTGGGTGACAGGTTTGCTAATGAGGGTAGTATTACGATTTCTGGTTATGCATTCCGCAACCAGTCTATGTTCTGGAACCCGAATATTGTCGGTGGAAATGGATATAAATATTTTGACCAGTCGCCAATGAATCGGGAAAAGGGTCAATCAATGATCTTAAGCAGTGAATATCCACTGCTTAATAAAACCATTACATCAATAAAATTCATAATGACCAATTTTGACAGTGTGTTTGGTAATCGCGATTATGAATGGGAAAAGGAAAATGGAAATAATTGGTATGATGACTACCGCTTAAAAGGGGAGCATCTCATCAGTTATCTGAGAAAGGATTCCCTTACACCGAGAAGTATTGTGGTTGATAGTCTGATTCAGTATCATAATGAGGCTGAGAGGAATTGTTCAGCAGCACTTCGTCATAACCCTTATGGCGTTACAGGGTTATTTTATATAAATGGTGATTATCCTGCGTGGAGTTATTCCCATATAATGACCAATCAGCTGTTACTACAATTGAAGCACAACATTACAAACCAGAATGAACTTAAATTTGGTATTGATTATAAATGGCAGAAGTCTAAATACTACAACAATCCATTGCCCTGGTATTCTAATGCCTTCTGGAATTACTTTGAACTTAAACCCTATACGATATCTGGTTATCTTGAAGAACGTTGGCTAACCAATAGAATCGGCATCTATGCGGGAGTAAGATACAGTTATATTGATTATGGACTTCCTCAACCTTATATATTCCCCTTTGAACCGAATGAAGATACAACAATGATATTGAAGAGAAACTTCTTTTCTCCGAGATTGGGTATAAGCCTGCCTGTGGGTAGAGCACTGAATATCTTTTTTAATGGCGGTGAATATTACTACGAATTAGGAGATTATATGGCAAGGTTTGAGCCAGAAAAGATAAGGTCATTTGAAATCGGTTTCAGATTGAATCCAAGCCAGGATTTTTCTCTCGGTCTTAGTCTTTATCAAAAATATCTTTATGATTATATAATTCAGAGGATTGGAGATTATTATGGAAATTTTGGACAACCGTATTATTCTTGCTCCTATACCCGCATAGATAGGGGAGAGGTCAGTGGAATAGAACTCAACTTTGAAAAATCAATCTTTGCCATACTTTCATCTGGTATAAGTTATAATCTCCAGTTTGCAAATCAATTGCCAGTGTATGAATATGGCTATTATTATGAATATTATTATTATCCAGGCAATGACCCGATCACGGGCGAGCCGATCAACGCTGAAAAGAAGATTTATCCACTGGATTATGATTGCCGTCATAGTCTGAAAACCTATCTCGCTTTAAAGATTGAGGAGTTCATTTTACCGCTTTTAAACAATACTACATTCTCTTTATTCTTCTCATTCAATTCTGGCTTGCCCTATACACCTGCAGATTTTAAAGGGATTCCACTTGGTGAGACAAATTCCTCAAGGATGCCCGGGCATAATAATCTTGATTTTAAGTATCAAAGATACTTTAATATTGGCCCTGTGAAATTGACTTTTAATTGTCTAATAGAGAACCTACTTAATACAAAACAGATAATATATGTCTATCCAACAACAGGAAAGCCTGATGACCATGGAGACCCAGAACCAGCAACGAACCAGTTTGGTTGGATATCAATCACCAGTGCCTATTATTCTCCCCAGGCAGATTTAGACCATAATGGGCTCATCACACCCTTAGAGATGAAAGACGAATATGTTCGGGCGCGTAGTGACTATTATTCTAATCCCCTGCACTATAACAATTCTTTTCGTTTAAGACTGGGTATAGGACTGAAGATTTAACCTAAATTATTCAATTTAATTTTTTAATTCTATTTAAATTCGTGCAAACATAGTGCCAGTTAACTTTTTGTTTCTCACAAATTTTAACACTCAGTTTTTTGTCATTGCGAGCGAACAGAGTGAGCGTGGTAATCTCATAACCCTTGCCCTCTCTCCGTTAAAACAGGGAGAGGATTAAGGATTTTTTTCTTTTTGTGATAAAAAGAAAATACCCATTATGAGGAGGAATAAACCAATAATTTGTAAAGCAGTTATTATTTCGTTTAATACTACATATCCTAAGAACGATGCAAAGAATGGTGTGGAGAGTTCTAAGGCAGAGACCTGGGCAGCCTTTATCCTTCTCAAACCTTCATAGTATAAGATTGTGCCAATGCCAATTGTAAAACCGAGTAAGACCTGATAGATATTATTTATCTTTATAGTCTTGAAAATAATCATATAGATAAAAAAGATGACACCGGCAAATAAAAATCTATAAAAGGCAATAACGCCAGCAGGAATCTCTTTGAGATATTTTCTTGTCGTAATTGCTGTTGTTGCCCAGGCAATGGTCGCCATTAAAACATAAAGGTCACCAGATGTGCCGAATTTTAACATTTTAATATTATTCATCGTCTTTGTAGTAACGAACAGACCAGCAAATATCATAAAGAGAATACCAAGATAATCAAATTTTGTCAAACGGTCAGACTTCAGAATAAAATAGCCTAACACCACAATAAAAATGGGTTGCATATGGCCAATGAGCACTGCATTTATAACCATAACCTTTGTCAGGGCATAGGTATATATAAAATCAGCAAAGAGGGTTGCGGCAAAAGAGAGGTATAAAAGCCAGCCCAATTGTTTACGGGTCACTATGAGTTGTCGGGGATTGGTGAGCAATATATAGATGGTGATTGCAAAAAGGCAGAATAATATTCTTGTCGCAAATGTATTAAAAAAATCTGTTGTCTGGAAAGATAATTTTGCAAAGATGGGTTCAAGTGCCCACATTATACTGGCACCGAGCACAGATAGAATACCAGTTGTCTTTTTATTGAACATAGTGTATTATATCCAGGATTTACACATTTGCAATGAGAGATATTCATATTCCTGTAATCTGATATCAACACCTTTTATTTTTCAACTATTTCCTGCCAGGCAAAAAATAGTTGAAAAATGCGAAAAAATCAACATTTTTCTGCCTGGCAGAAAAATGTTGATTAAATCATATGGAGTAGCGATTTTAATCGCACGAACCACTGGAAAATTATCTGTTAAAGAATTTTTGATAAAGAAGAATGCCTGTCCCTACGAGAAGTAGGCTCAGGTGTTTATTATATGGATCGCCTTTTTATAAAAATTTTCTGCTGCCTCACCCATAATTTCTGAGAGCGTTGGGTGGGGATGTATGATTTCTGCCAAATCGCTGACCTTTAAATGCTTATCAATAGCAAGGATTGCTTCGCCAATCAGACTTGGTGATTCTGCGCCGAGAATGTGTATTCCTAAAATTCTACCATCTTCTTCCGCAATAATCTTGACCAGCCCTTCTGTCTCAAGCATAGATAATGCCTTGCCTGAAGCACGATAAGGAAACCTGCCAATCTTTATTTTATAGCCCTGGTTTATCGCTTCTTTCTCGGTTAAACCCACAGATGAGAATGTAGGAATGGTAAAGACACAGGCAGGAATACTATGCATCTTCTTTGTATTATCCAAACCAGCAATGATTTCCGCAACTTCAATACCCTGCTTTGTTGCCTTGTGTGCTAATAATGGCGGACCTGTAATATCACCGATTGCAAAGATATTTTTTATACTTGTGCGATAAGAATCATCAATGACAATATAACCTTTTTTATCAATCTCCAAACCAAGTTCTTTAAATGCATAATCAGTAGGTCGTCTTCCTACTGTGATGAGAATCCTGTCAAATGTATCACTGATTATGTTATTTTGACTTTTGATTTCTACCAAGACCTTTCCATTTAGGATTTTATGACTGCATACTGTGGAGTCCAATATGATTTCAATGCCCCTTTTCTTTAATATCTTGAAGAGTTGTTCACACAATTCAGTCTCCATTCCTGGTAGAATCTGTTCCATTATCTCAATGACCTTGACTTTGCTACCAAGTGATGCATAGATTGTCGCAAGTTCAAGTCCACAGACACCAGCACCCACAACAAGGAGGTTTTGTGGAACATCATTCAATTGTAATGCATCATCAGTATTGGTGATAAATTTTCCATCAAATTCAAAACCGGGTAAGGGAATGATCTCGGTTCCTGTGGCAATCACAATATTCTCTGCTTCAATCTGGTCTGATGTGCCATCATTTGTTAATTCAATTTTATGTTCAGATAAGATTTTTGCCTTTGCCTTTTTCCAGATGACATTATTGCTCTTGAAAAGATATTCAATGCCTGCGCGCAGTTTTTTTACCACACCTTCAGTATGATTGCGGAGAACTGATAAATCAATTCCTTGATTTTGAATTTTAAAACCGACTTTTTCTGCCTTTTTTAGATTGTCTGAGAGTTCAGTGGCAAAACTCAATGCTTTGGTAGGAATACAACCACGATTCAGACAGACACCGCCGAGTTCTTTAGATTCAATGACCAGAACCTTTTTGTTTAATTGTCCGAGCCTGATGGCACACGGATAACCACCAGGACCCGCACCGATAATGGCAACATCATATTTGTTATTCATATATTTATAAGTATATACAAGTTTTGAAGTATGGTCAATAGATTTGGAATTACAAGTGGAGAAAATTCAGGTTTGAAGAAGATTCTTTTTGGGTGGATACCATGTCTTGGAACTCTGCATTAATATTGACTTTAATTGTATTTTGAATAGTATTTAAAGAGATATTTTTGTCCCGTTTCTGAGGTTATATTTATAAGCATGTATTTAGAGAAAGGTGAATATAAATATGTTTGAGCATAAAAGATTTGTTACAATTCTTTACGCTGATATATCAGGGTTTACTGATTTGACGAACAAAATTGGTGCAGAGAAGACAACCGATTTTATTAATGAGTGTTTTAATGCCATTGATGGAATAATCCACCGCTATAATGGGAGTGTAATCAGACATGAAGGAGATAGGGTAATGGCAGTATTTGGCTATCCACTTGGTTTTGGCGATGATTCCAGCAATGCTCTTATGGCAGGTTTAAAAATTAAAGATGAAATTAAAAAGATGAGATATAAAATTGATATTCATATTGGTATTGGTTCAGGCACAGTTCTGGTTAAAGATAATAAGGTTTATGGTCAACTAATTGATGAAGTGTCACTCCTTGAAGAAAATGCGAAGAGAGATGAAATTGTAGTTAATAACGCATGTTATAATATTAATAAATGCTTTTTTGATTTTACTGAAGAAGAAAATGGTTTTCTTCTAATCGGTGCAAAAACATGTGAAAAGGGGTCGCCTGTAATTTTTGATACTTACATTGATGAATTTACTACATTTAATGAGGCTATTTTTAAAACACCCCAATTTATCTTTGTCTCGGGACAGAAAGGTTCTGGTAAGTCTACCTTTATCCAGTATTCTTTGACCAAAATAAATACCAACAACCAACTAAACATATACGAGATAGATTTTATTGAGCAAAACACTACTTCTACACCATTTCTCAATGTTGTTTCTAAAATAAATCCAGATTTTGATTGTTCCCACAAAGCCAAATTTGAAGGCGAAGACTACCAGTTGAGATTGTTTCGCGAAATGGCTGAGTTATTATTATGCTCTTGTAAAGAAAATCCATTAGTGCTCGTTTTAAAAAACTTTGATATCATTGATGGTGTATCAACTTTATTTATAAAATATCTTGCAAATGCAATAAAAAATGAAAAAATAATATTAATTTTTGAAACCCGCAAAAAAGAAAGTCAGTTGTTTGAAAAAACTTCTGTTATTAAAAACATAAATCTCACGACGATTGCATTAAAGCCGATGAGTAACGATATTATTCTCAAGATTATTACCAATATTCTGAATAACTATGAATTTACCAATGATTTTAGGGAAAATATACTGGCATTATGTAGCGGTAATCCATTCTGTGCGGTGGAGGTGGCAAATTTTATAAAAGATTCATATGCTCCCGGGACCAAGCTGAAAGAGATTCCATTTGTCAATCACATTAGACAAATAACCCAGGCAATAGTTGATACAATCCCGGAAAAATATCTCTCGGGATTACTGATTTTGAGCCTCTGGGACGGTGAAATTGACCTTTTGCTATGCCACAAACTTATACCTGATACTGAAGCATTTTTGAATTTTTGTCAGGATAAAAATTTGTTATACGATGATGGCAAAAAATTATATTTTAAATCACAACTGATTAAAAGGACAATTTTTTTATTTCTTTCTCGCAAGATGGCACAGGGTCTCCATTACAAAATAGCGCAGGCAATCAAATCATATAAAAATAGTTCGGAGAACTATGGAATTATCGCTTATCATCTCAAGGAAGCAAATGCGCGGGATGAGTCACTTGAATATTTAAACCAGTGGGCTGAATATCTGTGGAAAGAACACCAATATGAGAAATGTCTGGCGGTCTTTAACGACATATTGGAATTTATTCCTGATGAACAAATAGAACAAAAGTTAGAACTATTGTTAAAACGGGTGGAATTGTTGCATATTTTAGGTTACCGCGAACAGGAGTTGCAGGAAATTGAGAGTACTTTCAAAATTGCTACAGAAAAGCATTATGAACAATTTTACAGCAGAATAAGTTACGCCCGGGCGCGCTATCTTGAAGCAATTGCAAATTACGATGATGCGCTTAAGATTTATAATGAACTATACATAACATCGCAGGATAGAACACTGCTTGAAAAGATTGGAATAAATTATTATTATAAAAACGATTTAAACACAGCAATGGATATATTTAATCAGTTGATGACAATGCTTGATGGTACAGATAATTATCTTTTGCTGGGCACGGTTTTAAACGACCTTGGTTTGTGTTATTGGAAAAAAGGAGACAAAGACCGCGCATTGTATTATTACTCAAAGGCGAGGACCAATCTTGAGAAGGCAAACGATACAGCGGGTATAAGTAACGTTATCGTAAATGTTGCTAATGTTTACTACTATCTTGGTAAAATAGAGCAGGCCATGGTTAACTATCAAGAGGTTTTGAAAATTGCCAATAAAACCAATAATTTAAGCCTCACTGCGCAGGTTCTCTCCAATATGGGTGGCATATATATCCAGCTCGGAGATTACGAAGAGGCACTAAAAATTTTTAATGAAGCATTGGAGATTGACCGCAAAACTCTGAATCTTAAGGGCGAGGCGATTAGACTTTCTAATATCGGTTGCATTTATGGTTTAATTGGCGATATTAATAAAGCCTTAAAAAATTTTCTTGAAGCCTTGCATCTTGATGAAGAGATGAAAAATCTCTCCGGTATGGCAATCCGCCTTGGGAATATCGCAAATTGTTTTGTAGAAAACGGTGAATATGACCAGGCTATTGACTATTTCATCAGGGCGGTTACAATATCTGAGCAGATGAATTTAAAGGATTATCTTGCTTATTATAATACTTACCTTGGGCTTGCTTATCTCAAGTATGGACAATTAGAAAAAGCACAGATACATCTTCTTCGGGGCAAAGAATTTTCTCTAAAGGCGAAGACACCTTCCTATGAAATAATCGCCAGTTCAAATCTTGGTCTTTATTATCTTAAAATTGGAGATAATGCCAAGGCATTGGCAAGTTCTGCCTGGGCAGTTGAAAGTTTGTTAAATTTATCCAATTTTGAAGGGAATAAAGAGCAACTTTATTTTACTCATTATGAAATCCTAAGACAAATGGGTAAGACATCAGAAGCGAATAGATATTTAAAAATGGCTTATGATGAAATTATTAATAAGGCAAGTAAGATTGTCAGTTCTGATTTCCAGAAACAGTTTTTGAATGCTAAAAGAAACCAGGACATTATTGAATCATGGAAACAGGTAAAGAATCAAGAATAAAACCCTGCGTTATACTTTTTGCTGAGATTACGCAAATTGATACCTGGTTAAGTGAGATTGAGACAGAAGAGTATGCTGAACTTTTGGGTTCAATATTTGAAAAACTTGACAATGCAGTAAATCTGTATGAGGGGCATATTGACAAACATGAAGGTAGGGTTTTGATGGCGACATTTGGAGTACCGATTGCTCACGAGGAGGATTCAGAGAGGGCTGTTAAAGCCGGACTGCTTATGCTTAATCAGATTATGAAACTCAATCAGGAATTAAAAAAGTCCGTTGGTTTACGGATCGGAATAAATTTAGGCAGAGTTTATGCTTCCCATGTTGGTTCAAAAATTAAAACCGAGTTTACCGTTATGGGAGATGCAGTAAATTTTGCCGCAAGGATTATGGAACATGCTCGTGATTTTGAATTGCTGGTGAGCGATGAAATCTACCAGATTGTCAAACCTTTGTTTGAGTTTTCGGAACCGGTGAAGTTTTTACCGCAGGGTGCAAAACAGGAGATTACAGTATACAATGTATTACGTCAGCGCACTGGTTTTGTTAAACGAAGAGGGATTGAAGGGCTCTCTTCACCGCTTGTCGGAAGAAAATTAGAACTTGACCTGCTTCTACAATTTATGGAAGAGTTATTTTCTGGTAAGGGAAATGTAGTAATTATTCTGGGGGAGGCTGGAGTAGGAAAATCAAGGTTGCTTGAGGAACTATTCACCAGGTCTCTGAGCATCGGCTTAGAACGAGTCAGAAATATCAACTGGTGTATTAGCAGATGCTCGCCCTACAAAGAAACAGGATATTATGCATTTTTGGAGATAATCAAACAAATTTGTAATATACAGATTACGGACAGCGAGATGTTGGTAATGTCAAAATTATTAGCGACAATTGAAAAACTTGCACGGGAGAGCGCTGAAGAAATTTTTCCGTATATTGCCAATCTTTTTGATATAAAACTTGTTGCCAGGTATGAAGAGAAAATAAAATATCTCAAACCTGAAGAGATAAAATTGCAAACCCAGAGTGCTATTAAAACATTAATGCAGGTCTATTCAGAAAATGAACCAACAGTATTCTGTGTAGATGATTTATATCTTGCAGATGATATTACTCTACAGACATTAAAATTTTTACTGGAGTCCAATGGTTTGAGTAAATCGTTAGTTATTCTTATTTCCAGACCAGAAAAGGATAAACCCTTTTGGCAAATGAAAGAAAAATTAAAAAATGCAATGTTGATAAAAGAGATTATGCTCAAACCTTTAAGCGAGGATGAGACAAAAGAATTATCAAAAAATTTGCTCAAAATTCCTAAACTTCCTGCAGAGATTATTAATAAAATTGTCCAGGACTCCGGTGGAAATCCATTTTTTCTTGAAGAATTGATCAAACTGTTGATATCAAAGGGCTTTCTTTTCCGCCGTGGTAATGAATGGCTGGCAAGTGATAGAGAGCTTGAATTTTCAATACCTTATACTATTGAAGGAATAATACAGGCATCATTTGATGCCCTGGATGAGAACCTTAGGGGATTGCTTTCTGAAATCTCTGTGCTGGGTCGGACATTCAATAAGAAGATGTTGCAGGCATTTACAAAATACTGGGAAAATCTGGATGGCTTTCTGATAAAATTGAGTGAGTTAGGTTATCTATACTCAAGCAATGACCAAGATTATGCTTTTAGCCATGCCCTTGTGCGAGAGGCGATATATAAAAGTATTCCAGAAAAACAATTAAGGAAACTACATCTTGCAATTGCACAGGCAATTGAATCCTTGTTTCCTGAACGGCTCAGTGAATATTATGATATTCTTTTTGAACATTATAACCTGGCAAATGAAAAAGACAAAGCAGTATTTTATGCATTGAAGGCGGGCGAGAAATGTATTAAACAGTATGCAAATACAGAAGCAATTGGTTATTATCTATATGTGCTTAAAGAATTGAGTGCGGATTATCCTGATAAAAACCAGGTGGAATTTGAGACCTTGAAGAAATTGGGCGGGATATACCAGACTATTGGAAAAAGTGATGATGCTTTTGAAATTTATAATAAGGCATTGCAATTGACACAGTCTAAAAAAGAAAAGGCTATAATTTTGAATTTAATTGCTGATACTTATCAGCGTATTAGCGAATATGAAGAGTCTTTGAACTGGTATAACAAGTCGCTAAATCTTTTAATTGATTTTTCTGAAAAAGATAAAGTTGATACTTATCTTGGTATTGCCTGGATACATTACATCAGAGGTGATTTAAACATTGCTCGAGAATTACTGGAAAATGTTTCAAATAGCATAAAAGACCTGCCCGGTATTGAATTAAGGGAGAAAATGGCAAGGCTTTACAATCAACTTGGTGCAATCTATTCTCACTCCGGTGAATATGAAAAATCTTTTGATGTCTATAATAAGGCATTAAAGTTATATGAGATGCTTGAGGATATTCCTGGACAGGCAGTTATCTTTAACAATATCCATGGACATTATACCAGACTGGGAGATTATTACCGTGCTCTTGAATACTTAAATAAATCACTGGAGATTGATTTGAAGACCGGAAATATTCTTGCGCGGGCGATTGCTACTTATAATATTGGGCATACATATCTGCAATTAGGAGACCTGGAAAGGGCAGAGGAAAAATTTAATGAATATCTTGAAATAAATGCAAGAATCAACAATCAGCTGGGCAATGGCTATGGAAATATGGGATTGGGTATTATATATCTGGAGCGTGGAGATTTAACGAAGAGTGAAACTTTCTTTAATAAAGCGTATGAAATCTTTGATAAACTGCAAAGTTTAGTAATGAAGAGAACTGTATCAATGTATCTTGCTGAACTGGAATTAGAAAAATCTAACTTTGATGCATCTTTTTCTATGTATGAAGAACTGAAAAAAGAGTTTGAAGAAATCTTTGACCCGGATGATATACTGGATTGTATTATGGGACAGGCAAATGTGAGGATAAAACAAGGAATATATGAAAAACGCCTTGCTATTGCCCATTTTAATGCAGCGTATGAACTTCTTAAACAGGCAGAAGAATATATAAATAAGACGATGGTCAACATTGAAACTAAATTTATTATCTATTTTTATCTAACAGAAGTTAATTACTATCTGACAAAGACTGGCGAGGCAATAGAATATTTTAACAGGGCAGAAAATTTAGTTCAGGTTATGATATCAAAGATACCAGAAGGCGAACCCAGGCAGAAGTTTTTAAATAAAAGAGTTTTCCGCGAGTATATTGAATTTAAAGATAGAGTGAAATTCCGATAATACCCTGTGCCGGATAAATAATAATTTATTTTTTATTATCCCATCTCAATTAAATCTTTGAAAACCTGTAGTTTACGGAGCCTTACTGGATGGCGCAATTTTCTCAGTGCCTTTGCTTCAATCTGTCTTACCCTTTCCCTTGTGATATTGAACATTCTGCCCACTTCTTCAAGGGTCTTCGGTGCACCATTACCCAGTCCAAATCTGAGCCTGATAATTTTTTCTTCCCTTTTAGGAAGGTCTTTTAATATCTCATTGAATCGGTCCTTTAATATGGATATTGCTGCTGACCTTGATGGTGAGTCTGACATCGGGTCACTTATAAAATCACCAACAAAACTTGACTCTTCATCATCAATGGGTTTATCAAGCGATATGGGTATGAGTGAAATATTCTGTGCCATTCTTACCTTGTCGGTCGGCAGGTCAAGATGGTCAGCAATCTCTTCAATGGTTGGCTCACGGCCCAAGTCCTGTGTCATATCGCGCTGTGCTCGTGCTACTTTATTCATTGTATCAAGAATATGTGCGGGCACACGAACTGTCCTTGCCTGGTCACCAATTGCCCGGGTAATTGCCTGTCTTATCCACCAGGTTGCATAAGTGGAAAATTTATAGCCTTTACGATAGTCAAATTTTTCTACCGCCTTTATCAGACCATTATTACCTTCACCAACCAGGTCTGCGAATTCAAGCCCTCTATTCACATATTTTTTGGCAATGGATATTACAAGTCGCATATTTCCTTCAATCATTCTTTGCCGTGAACGATTTATCAAATCTTCCCATTTTTCCACAATCTTTAATGATTCCTTCAATCTTTGAATATCGTTGCCAAGGTCGGCAAGCAATTTCTTACGTTCCTTTGTAAAGAGCTGGATTTCGTTCTGATTGCGCAACCTCGGTATAGTCTTTTCAATCTTTTCAAGGCGGATAAGATTATCCTTGAACGACTGAATTGCACTGTTTAAAGCACCGTGCTGAAGTGCAAGGATTGATAATTTTCTCAGGACCCTTTCTTCTTTTTCAAATATTTTCCATTCCATTGATTTAGAATGGTCTTTAGCACCCTTTTTATAAAATTTTACTAATGAATTGTAGTCTTTTTCAACTGATTTTACACGACGGATAAATCTTTGTCTTTCTGCCCAGAAGGTATGTTTATCCATTATCGCTTCAATTTCCACACGGGAAATCTGGTCAAGACTCTTCTTTCCTAATTCAACCTGTTTACAAACATCAAGGAGGGTATTGATTGCGCAGGGGAAACGTAAAAACTGTCTTTCAATCATTCTGTATCCTGTTTCTATCTTAACCGCAAGTTCATACTCTTCGTCTTTGGTGAGCAGGTCATAACGGGCAAGCTCTCTAAAATACGCTCGTATTGGTTCTTCTGCCTTGACCGTAGTTTTGGTTACTGTTGGTTTTGGAACTTCTTCCTCTTCACTCTGGACAATGACAATGCCGTTCCGTGCGAGCATATCCAGAACTTCATCAATCTCTTCTGGTGTGACATTGTCTGGTATCAGATTATTAATGTCATTTATGGTTATCTTTCCTGTTTCTTTTGCTTTTTCAAAAATTTTCTGAGAATATTTTATCATTTTGCTCCTTTATTTTTTTAGTAATTCTTTATATTTTTTTAAAGATTCATCATCGCCGGTCTTTATTGCTTCACTTATTTTTGATTTTATTGTTTGTCTCATTATATTCTTCTTGTAAAGACTGAGGGATTGAACAAAATCATCCTCAGTGATTTTTTCAAATTCAATAAGTGAAGCAAGTATCCGGTTCTTTAACTTATCTTCAATCTTCAAATCTACAATGTCGTGAATAGAAAAGTTTTCATTTTTTAATAAAATTTCATAAAGGTTTTTAATTCTTTCATCTTTAAAATCATCAACTGAAATAATCTCTTTTGCACGGGGAAAATATTTGAGATTATTGAGGATCAGGATCATCAATTTTTCTTCGGTTGGCATAGTGGTTTTTGATGGCGGAGCAGGCTTTTCCTGTTTTGGTCTATCTACCCTCATACCCATTGTCTTTCTTATCAGGTCAATCGGAATATCAAATACCCTTGATGTATGCTTCAAATATCGGTCAAATCTGATCGGGTCCTGAATTTTACTGATAATTTCTACAAGTTCTTTAATAAGGCTAACTTCATCTTCCACCGTCTTTATTTTTGTAGCATCTTTATAAAAATTAAAAAAATCAGGAGCATTATTGATAAGATTGTTCAAATTATCCACACCACTTTCTTTAATAAATTTATCAGGGTCATAATCTTCAGGTAATGTTGTAATATGCACATCAACCTGGGCATTGATCAAAATGCCAATGGCACGCAGTGCGGCTTTTATTCCAGACATATCACCATCAAATAGTATATTCACTTTTCTGGCATAGCGTGAGAGTAATACTGCCTGATTTTCGGTCAGGGCAGTGCCCAGGGGTGCACTGATATTTTTTATATTGTGCTGATAAAGGCTGAGCAGGTCAAAATATCCTTCTACCAGAATTGCCTCAGACTTTGCCCTTATCACTTCCTTTGCCTGGAATAATCCATAAAGAATCTCACCCTTTTTGAAGATGGGGGTCTCTGGAGAATTCAGATATTTTGGCTGTATGTAATCATCAATGCCCCTACCACCAAATCCAATTACTCTGCCAGAAAGATTAAAAATAGGAAAGATAAGGCGGTCGTGAAAGGTCTCTCGGTTCTGGGACAAAAGCCCAGCTTGATTCAATCTATCAATGTTAATACCTTTCTGCCGCATAAAAGTAACCAAGCCACCAGAACTTGGTGCATAACCCAGACGAAAGTCCTTTACCTTTTCCATTTCAATCTTTCTTTCTTTTAAGTAATTCTGTCCCCTTTTGCCGAGTTCTCTGGTAAGCACAAGTGAATAATATTGAGCGGCAAATTCATTTACTTCATATAGTTCTTTATATTTCAAATTTTTTGTAGTATCAATTTCAATACCAAGATTTTTTGCAAGTTTTCTTAATGCATCAGGAAAGTCAAGGTGTTCATATTCCATTAAAAAATTGATTACATTGCCACCCTTTTTGCAACCAAAACAATAATAGATACCCTTATCAGGATTGACATAAAATGATGGTGATTTTTCAGAATGGAATGGGCACAGAGCCCGATAATTCTTACCTATTTTCTTTAATTGAATATATTGAGAAATCAAATCCACGATATTGGTCTGCCTGATTATTTCATCTATTTTTTCTCGTTCAACCATCATTTGCTTCTGGCTCTATTTCTTCGGGCTTTGCCCAGAAGAAAAGGTTATCAAATCCGATCTTATATCTTCCTTGATGATGTGAAAGCACCACACCTGCTTTATTAGAACCCCTTATTCTTACTGTTTCACCAATCTTTGGATAATATGGTTCTTTAGTTTCTTCTTTTAATTCTTCAGCAAAGACTTTTTTTGCCTCTTTGATAACCTCTGGCTTTGGTCCTTCTTTTTTTAACTGCTTTATCAATTCATCAATCCTGCGTTTTGCCCTTATCAATTCTTTGTTATATTTTTCCTGGAGTGCGCTCATCTCTTTCTTCTTTTTTGTTTCCAGGACTGCAAGCTTTGATTCGTATTCATTAATCAAATAGTCCAGACGGGTCTTTTGTTCCTGAACCGCTTTCAATTCTTTTGACAGACTTTCAAACAATTCGTTTAATGATGCCTTTTCTTTATCAAGATAGTTCATTGCCTTTTCAATGATTCCGTGATTAACTCCCATCTGTGCAGCAAGTTTTATCGCATTGCTCGGCTGGGGAATCCCTAAAATCAGACGGTAGGTTGGTCTGTCAGTAAATTCCATTCCCGCATTGAGCATATCATCCCTTTTACTGACAAATATCTTCAAGCTTTCATTATGGGTCGTTGCCAGCACAGTATTATTTTTTCGGGCAAACTCTTCCATAATTGCCGATGCCAGTGCTGAGCCTTCTTCAACCGAGGTCTGATTCATCAATTCATCAAGAAGCACAAGATTATTGCCATCCTTTGCATTCAGGGCATATTTAATCTGCATTATATGACCAGCAAATGTTGAGAGGTCAGATTCAATACTCTGCTCATCACCAATATCCGCATATATTTCATCAAAGAAGGGGATGATAGTGCCTTCATCCGCAGGTATAAACAGACCACATTTTGCCATCAGGGCAAGTAATCCCACAGTTTTGAGCACCACAGTCTTGCCACCAGCATTTGGCCCGGAAATGAGCAGGACCTTTTTATCGCCTGGCATCTGTAAATTTAACGGCACAACATCTTTTTTCAAATGCTTTAATAAAGGGTGGAAACTTTTTTTTATATCAAAATGGTCTCCGAAAATTGGTAATGTGCAATTATATGCGCTTGCGTACGAGGCCTTTCCAAATAAGAGGTCAAGTTCTGCAGCATAATCAATGTCTGATTCTATCTCCTGTATGGAAAATTTTACAATATTTGTCAGCGCCTTTAAAATGTTTATGATTTCATCCTCCTCTTTCTTTTCCAGTTCAACGAGTTCAGCACCAAATTCCACTATTTCCACTGGCTCAATAAAGACAGTTTCTCCAGAATTTGAATAGGCATGAATAATACCATTGAGGTTCTGCTTCAGATTAGCCTTTACAGGCAGAACATATCTTCCATTCCTTTCCACAATATTGGTTTCAGTAAAGAGATGGGATTGGTTCTCAAGCAGTCCCTGAAGGATGGTTTTGATCTGTCTATAGAGTGACTTTTTCCGCATCCTTATTTTATAAAGTGTTGTTGAGGCGTCATCCCTTATCTCTTTATTTTCGTCAATTCTCAGGTTTATCTCCTCAATCAGTTTTTCATGATTATGGAATTTGTTAAAGTATTCTTTTAACCTGGTTTCACGATAACGATTTTTCAATGTTCTTGTATGGATTAGAAAAAGCGATAGGATATAGAGTGTTTCTGCAGGAAGGTATGAATAAACAGTAAGGGCAGTGCTCAGCTCTTTCTGGGCAAAAGGAATATAGAAGTCCACTCTTTCGCCGGATTTTCTAATGTCATCAATCCTTTTGAATTCAAATTCAGCAAGTGATTGAGAAGAATACTGTTTAATATTTAGAGCCTTTAGTTTTCCAGCCTGGGTCTGGCAGAATTCAGAAATTATATTAAGAACCTTTGGAAGTTCAAGAACCTGTTCGGCATGGGTTCTTTCTATAGTTCCTCCCGCTGCCTTTTATATTCTTTTTTCTTTGCTGCAAGAAGGCGCCTTTTTCGTCTTTCGCTCGGTTTTTCATAGACTTCGTGTTTTTTAATGGCACGAAGAATACCTGCGCGCTCTACTGACTTACGAAATCGGCGCATTGCATTATCAAAAGACTCGCCTTCGTACACAGTAATTTTTGTCATCTAAGATTACACCTCCTTTCATTGATGACATAAAAAAATATCAAAGGGATTACTCCCCTTGAAAACCCAAATTCTTTTATAAAAAAATAAATAGGCACCAAACTAAGCAATTTAATCCAAAACTCTTAGTCAATCTATATATATTATACTGAAAAATTGCAATTAGTCAAGGGTAAAAATG
Organism: Caldifarciminota bacterium; assembly: GCA_037443805.1. GTDB lineage: Bacteria > Hydrothermota > Tepidihabitantia > SM23-42 > JAOAFX01 > JAOAFX01. The sequence continues at coordinate 39,004 of JBBINQ010000016.1, forward strand.
CATTTTACCCCTTGATTTTTTTAAAATTCCGAGTATAATATATATGTAAACAAATGTTTACTATAATTATAAATTTTAAGGGGGTTTTATGATAAAGAACAGGAAAAAGCAGATACTTAAGGTAATTCAGGACTTTATAAGGGATTATGGTTATCCTCCAACTATTCGTGAGATTGCGCAAATTGTTGGTTTAAAGAGCACCAAAGGTGTAAAGGTACATCTTGATGACCTTGCCCGTGATGGATTAATAACAAAGATTGGGACAAAGGCAAGGGGTATAAAGGTTGAGCCAAAGAAGATTCCTATTGTTGGTAGGGTAGCAGCAGGATTGCCAGAACTTGCCTTTGAAGAGATAGAAGGTTATTTCAATCCCCTGTCCTGGCAGGACTGTTTTTTATTAAAAGTAAAGGGTGATAGTATGGTAAATTGCCATATATATGAAGGTGACCTCGTGGTGGTACATCCTGACAGGGTTGCAGATGATGGCGACATTATTGTGGCGAATATGGATGGTGAGACGACCATAAAACGTTTGAAAAGGATAAATGGAAAATTTGTTCTCAAACCTGAAAATGATGCCTATCCAGTCATAGACGAGCCATTTGAGATAATCGGAAGAGTGGTAGGGGTGATAAGGAAAATATAAACTCGTTATTCGTTTAATGGCCATAGAAGCCCGTATCGTCTAAGGGCATGGTCATACGGCAAAAAAAGAAAAACGACAAACGGATAACGAAACGGGCTGCGATGCCGTACAACTTTCAACGATAGACTGATATGTTCCTCTGCATTGACCTTGATGCCTTTTTCGTTTCAGTAGAAAGGGTATTGAACCCAGAACTCAAGGGCAAGCCAGTAGTGGTGGGTGGTCTGCCTGGTGAGCGCGGGGTGGTTGCATCTGCATCTTATGAAGCAAGGAAGTCTGGTATAAGGTCAGGGATGCCCATTGCTCGTGCATATAGACTTTGCCCTGATGCAATTTTTTTAAGACCCAGTTTCTCACAGTATGAACTATTTTCAAAAAGGTTTGAGCAGATACTCTATAAATATTCTCCAGATGTAGAAATGGTATCTATTGATGAGGCATTTGTTGATATCAGGGGCACAGAACGATTGTTTGGTCCACCTATTGAACTGGCACAGCGGATTAAAAAAGAGGTCAATGGAGTATTGAACCTGCCCTGCTCAATAGGTATTGCCCGCACAAAACCGATTGCCAAGATTGCCTGTGATGAATCAAAACCTGATGGTCTATTATTTATCACCCCTGATAATGAAAAGGATTTTTTATTTCCTTTACCAGTGAATGTTTTACCGGGCATCGGTCCAAAGACTTATGAGATTTTAAAGAATTTGAATATCATTACAGTGGCTCAGTTTTTTAATACACCGGATTGGATTTTAGAGACTGCCCTGGGTAATAATTGCCGAACAATTAAATATTTTGTTAAGGGTGGTGATTACAAGATTCTCCATAGTGTAAAATCTATGGGCCAGGAAACAACCCTTACACAGGATACAAAAAATTTAGCGTTGATAACCAGTGTATTTTATAATCTTATTGAATATGTATGCCAGCGTTTGCGTGCAAATGGTATGAATGCCCATTTGTGCACGATTAAACTCAGATTTTCAGATTTCAAGACTATTAGCCGCAGGGTAAATTTACAGGTGGCAACAAATTCTCAACAAAAGGTCTATGAATCCTGCGTGCCCGTATTAATGGAAATGCTGGAAGAGAATAAAAGGGTGAGGCTCATCGGTATCTCATTTTCAAAATTTGAATTGAGTGGATTGCAAGCATCAATCTTTTCTAAAGAAGAAAACCGGTTAATTAGATTGAACTATGCACTTGATAGGGCACGCACAAAATTCGGCTTTTATTCTGTATTTCCGGCAAAGAACTTTATGTTAAGAAATGTTAATCTTTAAAATGTATATTCCTTTTTTCTATCACAGCAATTATGGTTATGGTGGTTCTGATTTCAAAGCCCTTTTTGAAGCCTTGAAAGAATATAAAATTCCTGCCTGCGGGATTGTTGATGGCACATTCTTTGGACTCAACGAATTCTTAAATTTTGCAAAGAAATATAACATAAAACCCATCATCGGTTCAAGAGTTTTCATATCTGGTCAAGAACGGTTCAGGGACTTTAGTTCCCTAAGTTCCGCATTTATTTACCTCTTTATAAAAAATAAAACAGGCTACATAAACCTGTGCCAGATTCTCACCCAATATGCTTTTAAAAATTTAACTCTGGAATTCATAAAACAACACTCACCTGGACTTGTGCTTGTATCAAATTATGAGAAGATACTTGATGAGTTATCAACTGCATTTTCTGATATCTATTTTTTATTATCTCCGCATTCTGTTAACCATCCCCAAAAAAGGATACCCATTATAGGAGGTAATGATATATTCTATGTCCGACCTGAAGAGCGTATGATTTACCGACTTTTATCACGCATAAAAAAATTCAAACCTGAAGATGTAGAAAAGAGAATCAATTATTTGAGCAAACCTGAAAGATTTGTCAAACTGTATCATCAATACCCTGAGGCGGTCAGAAATCTTTTTAAATTTGCTGAGATATGTGATTATACACCTGCACCAGCACAATGGATATTTCCGAAGACAGAAAGGACGCTTATGGAAATTATCAAAGCAAAATATCGTAATTTTAACAACGAAGAAAAGAGGCGTCTGGCATTTGAATACAGGATTATTAGAGAGATGGGATTTGAGCCATATTTTGTGTTGATTTACGAATTAAAAGAGTTTGCAAAGGAAAAAGGTATCGGGATGAATGTGCGCGGCTCAGCTGCCTCATCATTTATTCTATATCTTTTGGGTATCTCTATTGTTAATCCACTAAAATACAATCTACCATTTGAGAGATTTTTAAATCAAAAAAGGAGCGAACCGCCAGATATTGATGTGGATGTAGAATATAACCAGCGCGAGCACCTGCTCAGTAAAATTTATAAAAAATTTGGCAATGATTATGTTGCCCGAATCAGTATGATAAACCGTTTTCAAACAAGGGCAAGGTTCAGGCATACAGCGCGTGCGTATGGTATTTCGCCAATGGAATTGAGAAATCTGAAAGAACATTCGGGCGAACGGTTGATTGAAGATATAACCAGACTGTCAACAAGGATTGATAATTATCCCTATTATTTTTCCTGCCATCCCAGTGGTATTGTTATCACGCCAGAGCCAGTATTTAATTATGTCCCGCTCTATCCCAGCCCACAGGGTGCTATTACCCACTTTGATAAAGATGGCATTGGTATTGCTGGTCTTGTCAAAATTGATATTCTTGGTGTTCGTGGTTTTCCTGAACTCTATCTTAAGAAAGACCGAATAAATTTCAATGACCAATCTGTATACAAATTCATTGCTGAGGCAAAGACCATCGGCTGTTTTCAGATTGAAAGTCCGATGGTGAGGCAGATTTTAAAAAGAATAAGACCGAAAAACCTGATGGACATTGCCAATGCCATAGCCATAATCAGACCAGGACCAGCACAGGGTGGTATGAAGGAGAAATTTTTGAAACGGCTCAAGGGCGAAGAAGTTGCTGATTGTATCAATCCTGTTCTGGATGAGGTTTTAAAAGAGACGCTCGGCATCCCTGTGTACCAGGAACAGATTCTGAGTATGGCAAACCGCTTTGCTGGTTTTTCTCTTGAGGATGCAGACCTTCTGAGGAGGGCAATAACCAAAGAACGGAATTCTGATTTAATAAATAAAATCAAAAAAGGATTTTACAAGCAGGCATTAAATTTGGGCTATACTACAGAGGAGATTGAAAAGGTCTGGCAGAGAATTTCCGCATTCTCTTCATTCGGTTTTAATAAGGCACACAGCATCACCTATGCCACACTTGCCTATCTTTCTGCTTACCAGAAATTGTATAATCCCTTAGAATTTTTCTGTCGTTTGATAAATAATCAGGGTGGTTATTATCCGCTCTATGCCTATATCAATGAAGCGCGTAGATGGGGTATAAAGATGCTGGGACCGGATTTACATCAGAGTGAATATGGTTTTTCAATAAAGAATGGTTGTTTGCGGACCGGGTTCAATATGGTCAGAAATCTTTCCCTGCCAACCATAAAAAAAATAATAAAATTAAGGCCCTTCAGTTCTGCAACACAATTTTTTGTTCAGGCGCGACCGGATGTGGAAGAGGGCGTGAGTCTGATAAAATCCGGAGCACTTGACCTTTTTGGTTTATCCCTACCTGAATTATATTTTTTACTATTACAATCATCTTTACACAGACACAGGTATACTCCATTGGCACAAGAAAGTCTTATAAAAGAGGAATTTTTCCGAACATATTTTTCTGATTTTACACAAAGACAAAAATTACAACAACAATTTTCAGTGCTCAATTTTATTCCAGCTCAGCATATCCTTGAGTTTTTATATCCAGAAAGGAAGATTCGGATTGTTGATATGAACCAGAAGCTGAATTCAAATCAATTAATTGGCTTGGTAATATCAAAGAGGACAATTCTTACACAACACAACAAATTTTTATCCTTTTTCAGCATTGATGATGAAACCGGTGTTCTTGATACTATGTTATTTCCGGGTCAGTATCAGATTGAATCCACATTACCAGTAATTACAATAAAATATCCTTATACCAGGCAAATAGATATTACTGATTATCCATTATCTACTGGATAATTATTTAAACCTGATTCAGGTGTAATCTGTTTTCCACCAATATTATTGAATACTGCATAGAAGAATTGCACCAAGCCGGGGTGAGCAATATCTCTTAATCGCGCAATCCTCTTGCAGATATTTGAGATTGAATAAAATTCTTTTTTCAGAAGGTGATAGCCCTTGATCAACTGTTCCACACTCATATTTTTAGGTTTGAATACAACTGTGGAATGATTGTATTTGCTCCAATCTTCAGTAAGTAACCGACCTTCATCCTTTAATCGCTGATATAATCTTGTTTCTGGGTAGGGCGTCAGAATATTGAATGTAGCAGTGGTAATGCGTGCTCTGTATAAATAATCAAGGGTATCTTCAAAGATATCAAATGTATCTTCATCCAATCCAAAGACAAATGAAGGATGGAAGAGTATGCCAGCATCCTGAACCATTTTTACTGCATCAATATTTTCCTGCATTGTCTTAAGGGTCTTCTGAAACTTTGATGAGCCCTTTTTTGATACAGATTCTACTCCGATGAAAAGTCCACGACAACCAGAACTATAGCAAAGATTTAATAGTTCTCTATCGCGGGTAATATTGATTGTGCTCTGACCACCCCACTGGATCTTTAATGGAGCAAGTGCCCGGAACAATTCCTTTGCATATTTAGGATTACCTACAACATTATCATCAAGGTTTAAAAAAATCTTTGACCCGGCATTTTCAATATCTTTTATGACATGGGCAACAGGTAGGTGCCTGACCTTTTTACCAAAGACATCGCTCACTGAACAAAATTCACAATTATAAGGGCAGCCCCTTGTAGTAAAAAATCCGGGCCATTTTAAACCGAGGATTACGGGTTCTAATTTGAGGTCTCTTCTGGGAAGCGGAGATTTGCTCAGGTCAAAAGGATCAGGACGATATATCTTTTTGAGTTGATTATTTTTAAAATCATCAAGCACGGTTTTCCAGATGCCTTCTGCCTCGCCAATGACGACCGCATCTCCATATTTTAATGCCTCATCTGGCAAGACTGAAGCATGGATACCTCCAAAGACAATCTTTGTTCCTTTTTCTTTTAGTTTTTGGGCAATTTTATACCCGCGCGGTGCATTTGCAGTCATTATTGAAATTCCAGCAAGGTCGTATTCTTTATTAAAATCAATATCCTTTACCTGCTCATCAATTACTGTCAGTGCTATGTCAGGAGGTGTTAATGCGGCAAGAATATGGAGTGCAAGCTGCGGGATTTTTAATCCAATCGGTGGCTTCTTTTCTGAAGAACGGGGTGTTACAAGTAATAATTTCATATTTAATAATAGCCTTTTTATTGGTTATGTCAAGAGAGAGGGGATGCTGGAAAATTTTTGTAGTTGCCTCATTTATAAAAGAATTGACATTTTGTTTTTGTAGGTGTATAATTTGTTGATGGATTTAATCAATACAATAAAAAATAAAATTGTTCGGGTTAGTAAAGAAAATATTATTGTTTGGCTGGACCAGGCAGATGCTATACTGCATCTATCTAAAATTGTAAATTAAGATTTTTGAGAAATGGGTGTGTGATGCTGAAAATTGATGGTAGTTATTTAGAGGGTGGTGGTCAAATAATAAGGACTGCGATTGCCCTATCCACCATAACAAATACACCTGTCACGATATACAATATAAGAAAGGGTAGAAAAAGACCTGGATTAAAGCCGCAACATCTTGAAGGTGTTAAGGCAGCAGCAAAGATATGTCAGGCAGAATTATCTGGTGCTCAACTTGATTCTACAGATTTAACATTTGTCCCACATAAGATTAGTGGTGGTTTATATACCATTGATACCAGAACAGCAGGTGCCATTACACTAATCCTACAGCTTTTAATACCCATTGGCATTTTTGCAGACAAAACTTTAAAGCTTGATATTACAGGTGGAACGGCAGTTCCTTATAGCCCTAATATTTTATATTTTACCCAGATTTTTTGTCATTATCTTAACAAGATGGGAATAAATATCGCAGTTGAAATAAAAAAACACGGTTTCTATCCAAGGGGCGGAGGAAATGTTGTAGTATATGTAAATCCTAATAGACTTATACCCTGTGATTTCAATGAGCCTGGTCTGTTAAAAAAGGTTGAGCTCTTTGCAGTCTCTTCCAACCATTTAAAGAATGCAAAGGTAGCAGAGAGATTGATAATGGGTTTTCAGAATGTGTATGCGAAAATAAAGACAAAATATCAATATGTAGATGCGGATTCTCCGGGTTGTTTTATTCAGGTATGTGCCTTCTTTGAGAATTGCGTGCTCGGTTTTGATGGCCTTGGTGAAAAAGGAAAGCCCGCAGAAGAGATCGGAAAGAGGGTAGGGGAGATGTTTAAATCTGCACTCAATAATCCGCCTGGTGCAGATATTTATATGCTTGACCAGCTAATACCTTACATTGCCCTTGTAGTTTCTACAACAGGTAATTCAGTTAAAATAAAATATTCTGAATTGTCAATGCATACCCACACCAATATGTGGGTGGTTAAACAATTTCTACCAGTGGAATTTGAGATACATCAGGATGTACTTGAGTGCAGGAAAAAAGCCTAAAATTTAATTATTAATTTTCGTTGTCTTCGTGGTGGTGCTCATAATCTGTGCCGGGCCCTGCTTCCATTCTCTTGCCCGTTTTTAAAAAATAGGCATAAAGTGGTGACATATTTCTTAATTGTGTAACAATCGGTGGAAATTCATTCAGCACATAATCTATATCTTCATTTGAATTATATTTTGATAGGGTCATCAATACAGAGCCCTGCCCCACTGCCGGGTCAATGTTTATTGCCTGTAATACATGGGACATCTTTAATGTTCTTGAGGTGCAGGCAGAACCGCTGGTAACATATATCCCTTTCTGGTCCAAAAACAAGAGCATACCTTCACCTTCTACAAATTCTATAGAAAAGTTTATATTGTTAGGCAGGCGATTTATTGGATGTCCATTCAGGTAAATGTATTCAATTCTCAGCGGTAATTCTTCAATCAATCTTTTCTGCAATATTCTCATCTTTCTGATATTTGTATCCATCTCCTGTTTTGCTATTTCACAGGCTTTCCCAAATCCTACAATTGAAGGAATATTTTCTGTACCTGCACGCTTTCCTGATTCCTGAATGCCACCATCAATCTGGGGAATAATCCGTATTCCTTTTTTGATATATAGTGCTCCTGCACCTTTTGGTCCATAGAGTGTTGCACCCGCAAAACTCAATAAATCAATATTCATCTCTTTGACATCAATGGGTAAAATACCTGCACTGGCAACTGCGTCAGTGTGAAATAGAACACCTGCCTGATGGCTTATTTCAGCCAGCTCTTTAATTGTTTGTATTGTTCCGATTTCTGGATTGGCATGCTGGATTGAGACGAGAATTGTATTACTACGCAGATTTTTTTTTAGTTCATCAGGTGCAATGGTGCCATGATTGTCCACTGGTAAATAAGTGATTTCAAACCCATCCTGACCTAATCTTTTTACTGATTGGAGAACAGAAAAATGTTCAATCTTGGAGACAATAATATGTTGCCCTTTTTGTCTGTATGCGCCAGCAACCCCTTTTATTGCCAGATTATTTGATTCTGAACCGCAGGATGTAAAATAGATTTCTTCAGGTCGGGCATTAATTAAATCAGCAACCTGGCTACGTGCCTTTTCAAGGGCATCCTTTGCCTTTTGTCCCAATGAATGGAGACTCTGGGCATTGCCATAGTCATCTTTTAAAAAAGGTATAATAGCATTAAATACCCGCTCATCCATTTTTGTAGCAGAACTATTATCAAGATAGACACTTTTCATCTTACTTTAACAAACAGGTTTTTAAATCTTTATTGGTCAGACACTTTTTTAGATTGTTCAGGCGATTTATATCTTCCTGTGTTTCCTTTATCAATTTATTTATAATTTTCAATTCACTTTTGCGCACAAAACTTTTCATCTCGTAGAGTATCAATAAAGAGTCCTTTTCATAGGCTATGGCAGTATCAACTGCATCTGCATTGGTCTTAATATTTTTTAATATATCCTTTTTCTTTACATTATTGAAGGTATGACGGTTGAGCATCGCCTGGATATATAAAGAATACTCATCAGGATAGATCTCAAATGGCTGGCATACTTCAATTTTACTGAGAATTTGGTTGAGCATATTGATCTGTCCTGCCTCGCGTGCTGCAAGCCACTTGAATGTTTCTTTCACATCACTTGATTTTGTTTTTGTAGCAACACGCTTATAAAAATTGAGACCTCTCTTTCTTGCTTCAATATTTATTTCAATAACTTCACTTGCACAAAAAAGGTTTGCCATGGTACCCTCCTTTTATAATAATCTTTTTTCGCCAGTAATCTTCTGGATTTCAGTAATATCCTGGGTTACTTCAAGACATCCAAGATATTCACCTTTTTGATTACGGACTGCGAAATATCTAATATAGATTAATTTCCCATCCATATTAATCCAGAATTCAGTGACATCCCTCTTGTTGTTGCGAAAATCATCAAGGATTTGATTTACTACATGAACGCTCTTTTGCGGATGGCATTGTTGAACTTTGCGACCTATTACTGCCTTTGTGCGTGGGAAGATCTTTTCTTTTGTCTGGCTGAAATAGGCGACCTCATCGTCTTTATTTACAAAAGTGATGTCAACCGGCAGGGTATTGAGGATATTTTCTAACTCAGCGAGTGTAAAACTACCGGTATCAAGTTTCACAACTCCTTCTTTTAGTTCTGCCTTAGTTATTCTTTCTTCTTTAACTTCCAGTGGTGTCATACCGGGTGTAAAACAACAATAACCAATCTCGTCAAACTCTTTTTTAATCTCTTGCCATTCGTCTTCGTTTATCACATTCATTGCAGTGGGAAACAGGATATTGTTTTCTTTATAAAAATGGCTTGCCAGCATCTCATTAATACTTATCCCAGTACCATCTATCTTTTGAACAAAATCAGAGAAACTATGTTCTTCCCTTTTTTCAAGAATATTATAAAAATTTTTCTTTAATTCGCGAATTTTGTTATGTTCTGACCACATAATTGCTGGCGGCTGGGTAATGCCGTGTTTTTCAAGGTATGGGAAAAGGACATTTTCCTCTCTTAGATAGTGTTTTTCTGAGTCTTTAAAATGCTGGGTAATATGTTCTAAAAAATCTATTTGCTCCTTTGCTTCTTTATATCCTTGTTTGTTTTTTAAAATTGCCACTGTATTTTTTATTTCATTTGCATACGAAAGGAGAATTTTATGTTCTTCCATAAGAATATTGATTGGATGACCAGTTGGTGCAATTGTTTTTTCTTTTTCCAGAGATTCTTTGAACATTGCAATATGGACATCACATAGTTTATGGATTTCTTCTACAGGCATCCCCTCTTTTATAAGTTCCTCCTCAATTCGCGCAATTTCTTCGGCTCCGGCACCCTGTATGATGTCAGCAAATTTTGATTTTATTTCGTTAAGGTCAGCACCACTATGTAATTTTCTTATCAACTCCTTTAATTGTTCTTTTTTGTTCTTTCCAAATACTTCACTCATTGTATCTCCTTTATTTTAAATTGTTACTACTTTATCAAATTCCATAATCAGGTCAACCAACCTGATATAATCAACAGAATTTGAATTTATTTTTATTCCCCTTGCTTCTGCATCTGGCTCTAATACATAATTTTGACATTCTAATTCAATGTTATGTTTAGCAATATAAACACCATTTTGAATAAAAACAACGCAGTCTGAGGAATCAATCAATTTTTTTAAAAATCTGATATTTTCCTGATTGGGTGTTCTGCTGAAAAGAAAGAGTGCTCTCATATCTAAAAAGTTAATACTACATCTGCATTATTTATCATTTTTTTCAATTCTTCATATGAAATAATATTTGCTTTTGCGAGTTCTTCAAAGTCCAGATTCCTCTCTTGAATTGAGTCTTCTATAAGAAAGAGATTGATGTTGTAATCAGTAATATTATTGTAAACTTCGGAGATCGGTTTCATCTGAAGTTTTGTTGGAGATTGTTCTTTTATTGCACCATAAACACCATCTCCAATAAGAATTAAGTCAACCTGGGTTTCAGAAAATGCAAGACCGAGCCCGGCACGGAATGCCTCGGCATTTATACTGGAGCCATAAGGTGGCTTTGTGCTTAAAATAACAACTTTTTTCATTCGCCCATTCCTAAGGTTATGAATCTATTGCATTCTTCAATAATTTCGGCAAGGGTCGCAATGCCTGTCAATCTGGTGCCTTCAACTAATAGGTCACGGGTTAACCCGCGAAAGTGGGCGCAGTCACCACAGGCAACAATTCGTGCTCCTTCATCTGCCAGTTCTTTAAACATTGATGGAATATGCCTTTCACCAGGAGATTTGATATTTTTATTGAGGGCAACAACTGCATCAAGGTATAAAAAGATACTGACTCCGTAGCCTTTTTTTAGAGCTGCCTTGCTTAAATGATAAGCAGTATCCAGATGTTCAAAAGTGTATGGTCCACCAGTGATTAAAAATCCGATTTTCTTTTTTTGACCTTCCATATAAAATTTTATATAAAAAGTGTAATTTGTGCCTTTGAGGCATGTTCAAGATAAGTGGCAACTCCGACGACATCTTTGATATTATCAATCAATTCTTCTCTTTTTAAGCCCATTACATTCATTGACATTTCGCAGGCATAAAGATTCACACCGAGTTGATTGGCAATATCAATCAATTCAGGTAATGAGGCGACCTTCTTTTTTTTCATCACATCCTTCATCATATTTGTGCCAATACCCATCATATGCATTTTTGATAAAGCAAGTTTGTCAGCACCTTTGGGTAACATCATACCGAACATTTTTTCTATGAATGATTTTCCTTTTACTTTCACACCTTCTTTTCGCAAAGCGCTCAGACCCCAGAATGTGAAGAACATATCAACCCGCATCCCTGAAGCAGCAGCACCTGTCCCGATTATGAAGGCAGCAAGGCACTTATCAAGGTCACCACTAAAGACAATTATGGAAACTCTTTCTTGTTCTGCCATTGTTACTCCTTATTTATCTTTTCTAATATATGCTTTTATTAATTCCGGTGTTTCATTAATTTGTACCAGGGTTTGTCCGGTCTTCCTGCACCAGGCTTCAACATCCGGAACAAAAGAGGGGTCAGATGCAAGAACCTCTATAATTTCTCCTATTTTCATTCCCTTGATTGCCTGGGAAAGTTTTACTATAGGCATTGGGCAGGAGAGCCCCCGGGCATCAAGTGTGCTATTAATATCCATAGAATCACCTCGGTTTATTATAATGATTGCACTCGCAAAGTCAATATCTATTAAAACCACCAAATTTCTTTAATATCCTTTGTTCTCGCAACTTATTTTTTG
>JBBINQ010000017.1:0-15297 GCA_037443805.1 Caldifarciminota bacterium
TTAGCCGATTTCCTGCTTGACATTTCAAAAATATTGTTTATATTTATTATTAACAGAGGGGGTAAAATGAAGAATCTCAAATATGTTGCTTTTGTGGTTGCAATTATTACTATGTTGCTTGCGGTGATTGCCCGCTTATTTATGCCTGACAAGGCACTTCTTGGACTTGCTGCCTTAACCTATCTTCGTCTTACAATAACAATGCTACTCTTCGCGCTCGTTTTCCATTTTTTATTCACCAAATAAAAAAGGGGCAGAGAAATCTGCCCCTTAATTTCGCAGAATTAATTATCCACCTGCCTGCGGTGGTTTCAGCGCCCGGGTATTCTCTTCAATAGCAAGGATTACAAGGATCATTTCAGCGGCGGCGAGCAAACTGACAAAGACAAAAGCGCCATAAATCAGGATGCCGAAGGCGATGCCTACACCGCCAAATGCACCGAGCGCACCCATACCACCATATCCATATCCACCATAGCCCCGGCCCATCATTGATGACATTGCTGCACCACCAATGAGCATCACAATGAAACCGATTATGGTTAATACTGCAACGATCCAGGCAAGGACTTTAAAAATTACAGACACAATGCGCAATGCCGTAAATTTTTTCTCCATTTGTGCCTCCTTTATATTCATAAGCATAATCAAAAAATCAGTTAAGTCAAGGGAAAATTCTGTGTTAATCCCATTCACCTATTGACTAAGCCATTTTTTTAAATAGAATATCACTGCTATGTTAATACAGAATTGGTGATAGAGGAGGTTCAATGGCAAAATATAAGATTGCCTGGTTGCCAGGGGATGGTATAGGCAATGATGTGCTGGATGCTACGAGAATTGTACTTGATAAATTAAATCTGGATGCGGAGTATATCCATGGTGATATTGGCTGGGAATTCTGGTGTAAGGAAGGCGAACCTCTGCCCGAGCGCACTGTAAATTTACTGAAGAATGTTGATGCAGCGCTTTTCGGCGCGATTACTTCCAAACCTGTAAAACAGGCAGAGGTTGAACTTGTTCCAGAATTGAGAGGTAAAGGGCTGGTCTATCGTTCTCCCATTGTGAGAATGAGACAGTTATTTGACCTCTATGTATGTCTGCGACCCTGCAAGGCATATCCTGGTAATTCCCTTAATTACAAAGAAAATATAGACCTTGTTGTCTTCCGGGAGAATACTGAGGATTTGTATTCCGGAGTTGAATTTTTTCCTGTCCCGAAAGACCTGTTAAAATTATTAACCACCCTTTCTAAAAATTTTGAACCGTTTAAAAATCTGGATGCAAAAGATATTGCAATATCCTGTAAAGTAAATACGCGAAAGGGTTCAGAAAAAATTGTTCGTGCCGCATTTGAATATGCAAAAAAGCACAATAGAAAAAAGGTTACAATTATACATAAAGCAAATGTGGTGCGTGCTACAGACGGCTTATTCCTTGAGACTGCAAGAGAAGTATCAAAGAATTATCCTGGAATTCAGTTTGATGAGGCAAATGTTGATGCGATTATGATGTGGCTTCTTAAAAATCCTCATAACTATGATGTGCTTGTCGCACCAAATCTTTATGGTGATATTGTATCAGACCTCTGCGCCCAGATGGTGGGTGGTCTGGGTTTTGGTTGTTCAGGCAATATTGGTGAGAAACTCGCGGTCTTTGAACCTACTCATGGTTCTGCTCCGAAATATGCTGGTATGTATAAGGTCAATCCTATTGCTACGATTCTTGCCGCAAAGATGATGCTTGAATGGCTCGGTGAGTCTGAACTTGCATTGAAACTTGAGAATGGTGTTGCAGAAGTCATTAAAGAGGGCAGGGTTAAGACCTATGATATGGGTGGCAGTGCTTCAACCCTGGAGATGGCAGAGGCAATAGCGAGCAAACTATGACAGTTATAGAGAAAATTTTTTCAAGGGCAGCAAACAAAAAGGTAAAGGCTGATGATTATGTATGGGTCAATCTTGACCTTGTTGCAATGCGTGACTTTGGTGGTCCCAATGTAGTAAAGGAATACAAAGAACATTTTGGAGATGCACCGGTCTTTGATAATAAAAAGGTTGCCATTACTTTTGACCTCCACATTCCTGCCCGTGATGAAAAGGTTGCGCAAAACCAGCAAATTTTACGGAAGTTCGCAAAGGAACATAATATCAGATTATTTGATATTAATACTGGAGTTGGACAGCATATTCTCCTTGAAAATGGGCTGGTCAAGCCCTGGGATGTAATAATCGGTACTGATAGCCATATGAATCTCCTGGGTGCAGTAGGTGCAGCAGGTTTTGGAATGGGGACCACTGATATTGCTGCTGGGCTCTATCGGGGTAAGCTCTGGTTTAAAGTGCCGCGCACCATCAAAATTATCGTTGACGGAATTTTAAAATATCCATTGACTGCAAAGGATGTTGCTTTATATATCTTAAAAAATCTGTCTACAAGTGGTGCGCTAAATCGGGCAATAGAATTTTTTGGTGAGGCGATAATTATGATGAATCTTGCTGAACGGATCACGCTGACGAGTATGGTGACAGAAATGTCCGGTGATATTGGATTTATTGAACCAGATGAGCCAATATTTGAATTTTTACGCGGGCATAATGTTACTGACCTTGAACCGATTAAATCTGACAATAATAACGAGTATGAAAAGGTCTACGAATTTGACATATCAAATTTGAGACCGCAGATTGCCTGTCCGCATTCACCTGATAATGTGACGAATGTTTCAGATGTGGCAGGAAGGAAAGTAGATCAGGTCTTTATTGGCTCCTGCACCAATGGTAGGTTTGAGGATTTAAAGGTTGTAGCACGGATATTGGAGGGGAAAAGAATTAATAATGGGGTGCGTTTGATTATTGTGCCCGCAACAATGGAAGTGGCGATGGCTGCAGAACAGGCAGGTTTATACAGAATCTTTTTAGAGAGCGGAGCAGTGGTAGTAAATCCAGGTTGTTCACTCTGCACAACCGGACATCCCGGAATTCTTGCTCCAGGCGAAGTTATGGTCTCAACTTCTAATCGCAATTTTATTGGTAAACTTGGGAAGGGTGCAGAAGTCTATCTTGCTTCGCCTGCTACTGCTGCGGCGACCGCGTTACAGGGTGTGATTACATCACCCATGGAGTTATAGATGGATAAGTTATTATCGCTAAGATTTCGCGGAACTTCCTGGCATTTTGGAGATGATATTGATACTGACCAGATTTACCCGGGGAAGTATTTGCCACTAACTGATAAATCAGAAATGGCAAAACACGCAATGGAAGGAACAGACAGGGGAGAGGAATTTATAAAGAATGTAAAACCAGGTGATATTATTGTAGCAGGAAAGAACTTTGGTTGTGGTTCTTCAAGGGAACATGCCGCAATTGCAATTCATGGCGCTGGTATTTCATTAATCATTGCCCAGTCATTCGCAAGGATATTCCATCGCAATTGTATAAATACTGCTTTACCCGTATTAGAATTGAAGGAAGCAAACGAAATTCAGGATGGCGATATCCTTGAAGTTAATATTGAGACCGGTGAGATAAAGGATATAACCCAGAATAAAATTTATAAGGCAGAGCCCATTTCTGAACTGGAGAAGGAAATTCTCAATGCCGGTGGTTTGCTACAATATTTGAAATTTATGCAAGGGTAAAAAATTATTATGGATGAAACTTATATTAAAAAAATATTTCCCGAAATAAATGAGATTAAGGATTCAAGATTACGCAGTGGTGTAGTAAATGCCTGGCTCAGTGCAATTAGAAAGGGCAAATGGGAGAGCATTGAAGATATTCCGTTTACGCTTTTAATACAAACGAAAAAGACCCTGATTGAACATACCAGAGCAGTAACGCAGATGGCGATGGAGATTGCCCGGCTCCGTAATGACCTTAACTGGGATATTATCGTAGCCGGTGGTCTGGTTCACGATGTGGGCAAATTATTTGAATATGAGTTTAAAGGTGGCAAGTATATAAAGAGTGATTATGGTAAGCTTATCCGACATCCGGTTTCTGGTTATCATCTGGTTCTTGATTCAGGTCTGCCTCTGGAGATTGCCCATATTGTTGCTGCACACTCTGAAGAAGGAGAGAAGGTCAGCCGTTCACCTGAAGCCATTGTAATTCATCATTGTGATTTTATTGATTTTGATATTGAAAAGACAAAGGCGATAAAGAATTAATAGATTTTGTAGCTAAACAGACGCCTGTTTTATTCCATAATTTTCTTCAATACTTTAATTGTATATTTGACCATTTCTTCGGTAATTCCATAATGGGTAACCATCCTGAAGCGGTTAGGGCCAGTGCCTAAAAATTTTATGCCCTCCTGAGCAGATTTTTGTATCAATTCATCTGCGCTTATCTTTTTACTTGTCAGGTCAAAATAGATGATATTGGTTCTGACCTTGTTCAGGTCAATGAGAAGACCAGGAATTTTGCTGATTCCTTCGGCAAGGATACGGGCATTGTTATGGTCCTCTCTCAACCTCTCAATCATATCATCCAATGCTACAATACCTGCTGCCGCAATAATTCCTGCCTGACGCATTCCCCCACCCAACATCTTGCGATATCTTCTTGCTTCCATAATGAATTCTTTTTTCCCGCAGACGACCGAGCCGATGGGAGCGGATAAACCTTTGGATAAACAGAAACTTAGAGAATCTACATTACTGGTTAATTCTTTGACATCAACATTCAGGGCAACTGCGGCATTGAATATTCTTGCGCCATCAAGGTGAACTTTCAGATTGTAACGCCGAGCGAGTTCACACACACGATTTGTATATTCAACAGAGAGAGGTGCTCCAAAACAACGGTTGTGTGTATTCTCAATACAGATTAGTTTTGTCCTTGGGTAATGGATATTATCCCCTCTGATTGCAGATTCAATGTCTTTTAAGTTCATTGTCCCATCTTCCTGATTTATAACAGTATGAGGATGGATTCCACCCAGGGCAGATAGTGCTCCTACTTCATTCAAAAATGTGTGGGATAGATTGCCCAGAATGACTTCATCACCACGATGGCAATGGGTCAACAGGCAGACAAGATTTCCCTGGGTGCCACTGGAGACGAGCAAACCTGCTTCTTTGCCCACAATCTCTGCTGCCATTTTTTCAAACCTGTTTACGGTCGGGTCATCACCAAATACATCATCGCCGAGCTCAGCATGATAGATTGCCTCACGCATCTTTTGTGTGGGCAATGTAACTGTGTCACTCCGCAGGTCAATTTCCATAATTATATTATTTTAGTTTTTCAATACCTGCCCAGCAATAAATACATAGATTCTTTGCGGGTAAGCCAGTTGCAGAGAGCATATCTTCAAGGCGCTGGTATCTTAGACTGGTGATATTCAAATCTTTTTCCATCTGCCTGAGCATCTTTTTATATTCTTTTGAATCCGGCTCAAGATAAGGACGGACATCTTTCAAATGCCTACCAAACATTTGTTTTAAAATTCTTCGCGCAAATAACTCATCAAGGGTTCTTGTTGAAAACAAAAATTTACACGGAAACATTAGTGCCGGGCAGGCAGGTCTAACATGAACTTCTTTTGCACCGGCATTCCAGAGCTTGACCAGAAGATAATTTTTTAATTGTGTGCCACGGACAATTGAATCTTCAGTAATTGCGATTTTTTTATCTTTTATCAACGCCTCAACTGTAATTTGTTTCATCAGGGCAATCAAGTCCCTCATTTGCTGGGTTGGTGGAACATAACTCCTTGCCCAGCCAGGTGTATATTTCAATAATGGAATTCGGACCGGCACACCGGATTCAGATGCATAACCATGTGCATAAGCAGTCCCAGAATCTGCAATACCCGCAACCATATCAATCTTGACATTATCCCGTCGGGCAATGATTCTGCCTGAATCTTCTCTGAACTCTTCTACATTCTTACCTTCATATTCTGATGCGGGGAATCCAGTATAGACAAATAAGAATGTGCAGAGTCTGAGGTCATTGCCCGGTTTTTTAATCTGTTTTATCTTACTTTCACTTAACAAAATGATTTCTCCTGGTCCCAAGAATTTTTTAGTTTTGAAGCCAAGGTTTTTATAGGCGCAAGTCTCTGAAACGACTATTTTTTCGCCGTCCTTTTCGGCGAGAACCAGAGGAGTTCTTCCATATTTATCACGCACCGCATAGATACCTTCTTTGCCCAAAAGTAAAAATGAGATTGAACCCTCAATCTGACTGAACATATATTCAATGCCATCGATGAGGTCTTTACCTTTATTGATTAATTCTGCTACAAGTTCGCTTTGATTCACTCTGCCATCATACATTTCTGAAAAAGTCGTTCCTTCATCAATCAATCTTCGGGCAAGTTCATTCTGATTCTCTATGTAGCCGGCACCACAGATTGCATACTCACCAAACTTTAATCTGATTATCAGGGGCTGGGTATCACGGTCACTTATCACACCAATACCGACATTACCGTGCATATTCATAAAATCTATGTCTTCATAAAATTTTGATTTAAATTGTGCTTTGGTTATACTGTGAATCTTTTTGGTAATTCTCTTGCCATCAAAGATGGCAATTCCACCATATTCTGTGCCAAGATGGGAATGGTAGTCAGTTGCATAAAACAGTGTTTCTTTAATATCTTTTTTTGAAATCAAACCAACAATTCCACTCAAAAATATTCTCCTTTATTTTATTATATCCATTCTGACCAAATTATCAAGATATTTGCTCAAGATTTTTATGCAGGGTGTTTATCCATTTCATTTAAAATATAGATCTTCGCGGCGCTGCTTGAAAATATCGTTGTGTGGTGTAACTTTTTTATTGAGGGCAATATCAGGGTCAATATCTAATACTTTTGTGCATTCTTCCGCATCTACCCTGATGAGCACTTCACCATTCGGCGCAACAATTTGACTCTTACCGATGAAACTCAATTTTTTTTCTTTGCGCTCATCGCTGCCAGTTCTGTCCGCAAGCACAGTATAAATGCGATTTTCCAATGCGCGTGTTATCATTGCATCCGGGCAGAAATGTAATACCAAATTCGCTGGCAATAGAACAATCTGGGCGCCTTTTAATGCAAGCGTGCGCATCGCTTCAGGATAGATATAATCAAAGCATATTAGAATCCCTATGCGGACACCCTGATAGTTATAGACCTGATATGGTAAATCACCGGGTGTGAAAAAGAACCATTCTTCGTAAAATAGATGGGTTTTGCGGTAATGTCCTAAAATACCTTGTGGTGACATCAGAATCGCCGAGTTAAAGATTTTGTCATTTGCCTTTTCGGCAAATCCATAGGCAATTGCACAATTTTTTTGTCTGCACAAATTAAGGATAAAATCATAAGTCTTTCCTCTGTCAGCTGGTTCTGCCAGTGAATGGAGTTCATCTTTATTCAGAAATAGATAGCCTGTATTGAACAATTCTGGTAGAACGATTAAGTCAGCAGAAATATGTTTTAGCAGATTTTCTACTTTTGCAAAATTTTTTTCTTTTTCGCCAAAAACAGGGCTGAACTGAACAAAACCAATCTTCACAGATATTTTTGAATTGCCTTTAGACGCGGACCGGATAAAATTTTAGTTAATGATAAGACCTGCAGGAGCTCTTTATTGTGAAGAATCACACCTTTCAGATATTCCTTTTTTCCGGCAATTTCTGGATATGGTTTGATGTCACTGGCACTTACAATACCAAAGATCTTTCCAACCTTAAATCCAACATAATGCTCGTTCGTTGTGACGATGATGATTTCAAAATCACTATCAGGATGGATTTCTAAAAATGCAGGTAGGTCAAAGATGCAGATACGTTTTTCCCTGAGTTCAAAAAGACCGGCAATATTTTTAGGTAATTTTTCTTCGATAATGAGATTTTTTGTGCGCGCTACTTCTTTGATCTCCTCAATAGGAGTTGCAAATTTGACCGAACTGATTTGATAATACAGGTAGGAATTCATTTTTTTAAATCTTTGACGATTTCGTTCAATTTTGCTACAATTTGCGACAGCATCTGCGCAGTAGAAGTGAACTGTTCCATTGAAGCGGTCTGCTGTTCAACTGCGGCAGAGACTTCCTCTGTCGCAGCAGCGGTGTCCGCAGCAACCTGGGCAACCTGCTCCACCTTTTTCACCAGTTCTTTAGTATTATTGAGCTGATTTCCTGCTGCTTCATTTATTCTGCCAATCATATCAGTAACCAGATTGACTGCCTTTACAATACCCGTAAATTCTTCTTCGGTTTGGGTTGCAGAAAGATTTGCTTCATCAATCTTTTCCCGCTCAAGGTTCAACAGGTTCCCGAGTTCTTGGGTTGTCTTGTTTATTTCCATTATCAAATTTTCTACGGTGGTTGAAGAACGCTGTGTTTCATTTGCCAGATTACGAATCTCATCGGCAACAACTGCGAATCCTTTACCCTGTTCACCAACGCGCGCAGCTTCAATTGCTGCGTTAAGCGCGAGCAGGTCTGTCTGTTCGGTAATTCCCTGAATAATATCTACAATCTTTTTTATTTCAGTTGCCTGATTGCGTAGTTCCGCCATCTTATCTTCAATGAATTTTGTTTGTTCAAATATCTCTTTAAGTATCTTTGCCTGATGAATTGAAAATTCCATACCTTTTTTTGCCGAATCTGTTGTTCGTCTTGATGATACATTAGCCATCTTTACCTGTGAAGAAATAGAGGAGGTGAGGTTATCAAGTTCTTCAATGGAACGGGCAATGCTCGTAATCGCTTCGGATTGGTCCTGGGCACCTTTAGCAATATGCTGGACTGTTGATGAGACCTCCTCAAGTGAGGCATTCATTTCCTGTGAGGCTGATGAAAGGTCCTCTGCAGAATTTCTTATATCCTGACTCAGGGTCTGTATTTCATTTAGTGATTCGTTAGTTTTAACAAAAAAACTTGCACATAAATTGTAGACTTCTTTTAGCACAGGTAGACTATTCAAATAATTTGTTTCAGCAGATTTATCAGTAATCGTTACCTGTAATTTATGGAGTAAAACATTGAGGGATATTGCAATGAAAAGGCTGATAAAGAGCGAAATTAAAAATAGCACCACGATTAAAAGGATTGTAGAGGTAATGGGTAACGAAAGCATAAGTGATAGAACATAAGATGATAAAGCAAAAAAGGAGAAGGCGATTTCCAGAGTAAAATGTAGACCAGTTTCTTCAGGTGTAAGTAATAAAATCTTTTTCAACATATACATAGCCATTGCTACAAGTATGCCAGTAATAAGTCCATAAATCAGAAACCAGAAAAATGCTTCGTTATCAGGTCGGTAAGTTATTCCGGAAATGATAAATGCTGCAAATGTAGAGAAGAAAAAAAGCAAAAAGATTGATTTCAAAATATGTTTGAACCCCGTGATTAAATTATAGACAAGAACAATTGCGATTATTATAAAGTAACCGATGTAATTCTCCTGGGCTAAGAGCAAATTACGGGCAACGGGCAGAAACAGAAATGCCTGCAACAAAAAACCTAAAACAGACAATAAATTTTTATTTATCTTCATTATTTGACCTCCGTTCAGTCAGCACCTTTAAAGCCTGAACAAGTTTCAAAACTCCAATAAGCCTATTTTTATATTCAATTATCCCATCTAAGAATTTCTGCTCATCAGGATTATAACAATCAGGTAAAGGAAAGAACTGGACCTCAGATGATTTTACGATTTCAATATCTGAATCTATGAGAAAACCTGTTTTTACGCCATCTGATTCACTAATAATACAAACCTGGGATTCCTGTGCACCAGGGGCTAAATCAAGGAGTTGTCTAAGATTTACTACTGGAATAGATTCCCCCCTTAAGTTTGTGACACCTTCAAAAAAATCGGGTAAATGGGAGACTGATTTAATTTCATAATCGTGCATAATTTCAAAGATTGAGTCCATATCAATACAATACCATTCAGTGCCAATTGCAAATATGGCAAACCCTTTTTCCTGAATTAGAGGTTTATTATCCTGATTTTTTTCAATGATTTCTGGGGTGGGTTCTGGTCCCTTTTTCTGCTCTCTTTTTTTATAATGGTGTCGTGATTTTACTGCCATTCTACCACCCTTTTAACTAATAGAATTATAAATAAAGGATTAAGTGCCATTATCTTTAGAATTGAACATAGAATCATATCTTAATTATCTTTAAATTTTTTACATTGTCAAGATTGATGTGCTATTTATTTCCGTTCTTGAGGAACTGCATAATTTTCGGACAATCATAGAGGTAGTCTCTACTGAAATAAAATAAACATATTCAATTGGTTAAACGGGTTGCTTGACATTTAAGTATGTTTAAGTATAATGTCCCGATGAACTTTTATTGGGTAACATTGAGAGATGCATCAAATTATCTCAATGAGGTTGCTCGTTCAATTGCCAAAAAACATCAGGCAGACAATGTTTCCATTTATATCTATAACCCGAGGATAAAATTATTCAGCCTTTTGGCCAGGGCGGGTAAATTTGTTTTGCCCAATAAATATAAAATCTTGAAGTTGGGATTGGAAATACCTGATTCAATTATTTCAAAAAAAACACCGATGTTAATAACAGATAAAAAAAAGTTTGGTTCTTTATCTCCAATTTTTGGCTCACTGCTCTGTATTCCAATCTCTACCGGCAAAAATTTTTGTGGGCTATTATTATTACATTTTATAAAAAAGCGATTGAACTTTAGAGTTTTATCAAACCTTGATAAAGAAGCACATTTGATTGGAATCTGCCTTCATAGCTTTGATGTTTTAAGGTCAATGCGTGAGGAGATTGCAGGTTTAAAGGTTGTAGATGATACAAACAGGATTGTGGCTACAGAATTGAATTTGGAAAGACTTTATCAAAGGATGTATGAGCAGGTAAAAAGGATTGTTAAGGTTAAAAATTTGCGGATTGACCTCTTTGATGCGGAAACACAATGTATGAACCCGGTATTTTTTATCTATAATGGGAAACAATTATATGACCACCCGATTACCAATCTGCAGAACTCAACCATCTTTGTCCAGCTCTTTAAAAAAAGAAAGGTGATGTTGCTATCTGAATATAAAAAATTATTAAAAAAATTTAGCCCTTCAACAGTAAATTCGGAGATGAAAGTTTCGTCCTTTATTGCCCTTCCTCTGGTTGTCCGTGATAATTTTCTTGGCGTTCTAATATGCTGGGACAAAACTAAGAAAAATATTTTTACCCCACGCATCATACATCTGCTCAAACTTATGGCTGGTCAATATGCAATAGCAATTTATAATGCGAAGTTATTTACACAGTTGAATAAAGCAATCAATGACCTCACATTGTTATATCAGATTGAATACCATATCAGCAGTCTTATGAGCATAGAGGAAC
Organism: Caldifarciminota bacterium; assembly: GCA_037443805.1. GTDB lineage: Bacteria > Hydrothermota > Tepidihabitantia > SM23-42 > JAOAFX01 > JAOAFX01. The sequence continues at coordinate 11,344 of JBBINQ010000017.1, forward strand.
TTTTGAAGACTGCAGTCAGTCTGATAGATTCTGCCTTAGAAGATGTTATCACCACAATCTTGCTTCCGGACGAACGAAATGAGAAATTAATAATCAAGGCAATGAGTCCCGGTGTTATTTTAAAACCAGGGTTTGAATCTGTTCCATTGCATCGGGGTATTGTTGGTGAAGCGATGAAGAAGAAAAGGGATGTCTATGTGCCCGATACTTCAAAAGACGAGTATTATGTTCCGGCAATAGATAATATTGGCTCTGAACTTGCAATCCCGCTTATGGCAGGGACTAAGATTTTAGGCGTGATTGATTTCCAGAGTAAGAGAAAAAGCCGATTTGATTTAATGACCATTGATTTACTTGATGATATTGCACACAGAATTGCTACATTCCTTGAGAATGCAATGTTATATGAAAGGATAGAAAAGAGTTATACTGAAACTATTCGGGCACTGGTGCTCGCAATGGAGGCAAAGGATTCTTATACACGGGGACATTCAGAAAGGGTCACAGAACTTGCCCTCAAACTGGCAGAGAGAATAGGATTAACCGACGGCAGAAAAAAAATATTATACTATGCTGGGCTCTTGCATGATATTGGTAAGATTGGTATCAGTGAATCAATTTTAAATAAACCGGGCCGCCTTGATGAATTTGAATTTGGAGAGATTAAAAGGCATCCGGTTGAAGGTGCAAAGATGCTTGAGCAGATAGAAGGATTAAAAGAAATTGTTCCTATTATCAGACACCACCATGAAAATTATGATGGAACCGGTTATCCGGATGGACTAAAAGGCGAAAAGATACCGCTGGAATCAAGAATTCTCGCGGTTTGTGATGTTTATGATGCGATGACCACGGTCCGTTCATATAGAAAACCATTCTCTTACAATGGTGCTCTGGTTGCAATTGCATCCTTCAATGGAACAAAGCTTGACCCAAAGATTGTTAGTGAATTCATAAAAATGATGCATTCTGAGGAAACAAAAAGGAGATAAAGATGACAAGAAGAAAATTTTTGAAATCATTAGGGGTTATTGGTGCCCTATTTTTAGCATTCAAAGATTTGCCCAGATTATTATGGGCAGGAAAATGGGAACACGCAAAAAAGGATTTCTGGCAGAATAAAAAATTCATTCAGAAAACCGTTGATATGTCGCTCTATGGTTCAGGAAAGATTCGTGCCCGCATTGACGGTAAATGGCAGACATTTTCTATTGCTGAGCCTGATAAGGATTTTGTTGAATGGAATATGAAAAGACGGATTGAATTTATTGAAGGTATTAAAACCGGAAAGATGCCAGAGCTCGGCGGACCCCATTCTGGCGTTGTAGCAACTTATGGACTGCGTAGGCTTGATTCTCTTTTTACTTTAAACAACGCAGTAAAAGGCACTGGCCTTGCACCACGGGATGACAAACTTGATGAGGCGATTGAGCTCCTTAAGAATACCTATGATAAATCTATGCCCGAGAAAATGGATGTGCTCAAATCATTATATGAAAAACAGGATTTTTTTGATTGGCGTAAACAGACCTCACTTGAATTGTATACAACCCCGGAATTTGAAACACACACATTTTTAAATATAATGGAGAATCCCATTGCAACTATAGTGTTTATGGATATCCCAACCTATGAATTGAGAACCATTGCCCGTGTTGTTCATCCTGAGGATGATACTGCTTTACCCCATGAAAAAAAGTTACTGGAGTTTGTAAATCTTGCACATGAATATATGCATGGTAAGTTTCCACGGGTATTTCCATTATTATTATTTTATATAATTGAAGTCTTTGATAATACGCCAGGTTCGAAAAGGGGAATACGGGTAATTCCAGAACGACCTCCAGAATAATAAAACGATAGAAGATGTAGTGTAGGGCTTTATGCCCGTGCAATAAAGGGGAGCAGGGTATCAGGGGATCAGATTTTTAACCTGATATCCTGGTATTCTGGTATCCACTCACTGATATCCAGATATTCTGATAAACTTTATATTTGTCATTAATAGTAATCTTTTTTAAACAGAGCAGGTCAGGGGAAATGTTTTTATTCTCTCATAGACCGGGCCTGAAGACAATAGTGTGGATTTAAAAAGGATGAATTCGTTAACAGTAAATGGTTCGGTTTTTATTGCTGTGTTGATAATGTCATCAACTTTGCAAAAGGTCTTTATTCTACCAATGGTTAGATGGGGATGATATTTCTTACCTTCTTTTTTAAAACCGAATTTTACCAGGTCATTTTCAAGTTGTTCAGCGAGAGAGATAATTTCATTAGTGCCCTGGCTCACCCCTGTCCACAATACTCTGGGGTTTTTTATATTAGGAAAACAGCCAAAACTTTCTAATTGCATTGTAAAAGATTTTGTGCTATTACTGATTGATGATAATACTGGTAGAATTTGAGTCATTTTCTTTTCATCAATCTCGCCAAGAAATTTTAAGGTGATATGAAGATTTTCATACTCTACCCATTTTACTGGAAGGTTCAGTTTTTTAAACTCCTGGATAGAGTTCCAGACAATCTTTTTTTGAGCGTCCGGGATCTCTATTGCGATAAATGTTCTCAATGAGTTCCTTTAATAAAATCAATCAATAATTTCAATGCCTGGAAACAGACCTTTTTTCTTATCTGGTTCCGGTTCCCTTTGAAATGGAATTTATATATTTTGATTTTTTTATTATCAGCGATTGCAATAAATACAGTGCCAACAGGTTTTTCTTTTGTTCCGCCTTGAGGCCCGGCAATGCCGGTTATTGAAATGGAAATACTTGATTTAATGATTGTGCGCGTAGCCTGTGCCATTTGTCGGGCAGTCTGCTCACTTACTGCTCCAGATGTTTCCAGGGTATGCTCTTTGACTCCAACCAGATTTTTTTTGACCTCGTTTGAATAGGCAATTATGCCGCCCTTAAAATATTTTGAACTTCCGGGAATGCTTGTAATCATACTACCTAACATACCACCAGTACAGGACTCACAAACACTTAAACTGAGCCTTTTCTTTAATAATAGCCTGCCTGCGCGTTTTGCCAGTTCATTCATAAATTCATTATAATCAATTCGCATTACTGGTCAATACCTGAAAAAAAAGGGGGCTAAAAAGCCCCCTTTTTTTAATGATTGCTTCTTATTTTATGGTTGCGCTCTCAAGTTCCATTGTAAATTCACTGGTCATATTAGTGTCAATTTCCGTTGATTCATAGACTTTTACCATACCTATATCAGGTGCCAGATAGACAAATGATGTTTCGCTGAAGGCACTGTCTGCATAAATATATGCAATCTTCCAGCAATCATCATAAGTTCCTGCAGGAACAGTTACACTCTCTTTGCCGATTGCCTTTCCTGTTTGCGTATATGTTGAATCGTTGAAAACGGTCCAGGTCTTTCCTTCTTCAAGTGGCAATGCAACCATAGTATCGGGTTCAGTATCTGCCTTATCCTCGTAAGAAAGAATATAGTCATCAGTCTCCTGCACATACGAAGTATCTTTACCTCCATCTGTTGTGGCAATCTGTTCGTAGACTTCAGTGCCATTATTAAGGGTTGTTTTGACAGTTATTTCTGTCGTCATACTGGATGTATCAGAGAATGCAGTATCAGGCATAGTGACATTAGTAATAGTTCTGTAATTCCAGGTATTCCCTTCTGTGAGTGGATAATAGTTTTTCTCACCACCACCGCAACCAATGATAAGAAGCGCAATAGGTACGAACACAAGTAATTTTTTCATAATATCTCCTTTCGCCTTACATTATATATAAAATTTATAAAATGTCAAGAGCTGAAAACCAGCGTCCATGCCCTATAACCATAGACCATTCTGTTAATCGTCCTTCGTTCTACGGTTGCGAAATGCGTTTGGGCTATCGTTAAGAGTACCAAGGGGCATTAAGAGAGAACAATTGGAGGAAATAAATGCGAATGGCTGGATAGAATTTTTAGGTATTT
>JBBINQ010000017.1:15397-50682 GCA_037443805.1 Caldifarciminota bacterium
GTATTTTGGACTTTTAGGTATTTAGGTATTTTGGACTTTTAGGTATTTTTAATTTTAATGTTCTTGACCATCAGGAAATTATGGATATAATCTACAGTTATGGCAATAATTCAGTGTCGGGAGTGTAATAGAGATGTCAGTGATGAAGCAACTATTTGTCCGCACTGCGGTGCTCCATATCCTGCAAAAAAAGAGTACCATGGCTCTGGTTTTGAATGGAAATCAAAAATAACAATCTATGGTTATCCACTTATTCACATTGCCATTGGTAGAGATGCCAGGGGTAAATTACGGGTTGCCAGAGGTATTATTGCTATTGGTCAATTTGGTATTGGTTTAATAACCATTGCCCAATTTGGTGTTGGCATATTGTTTGGTTTTGGGCAGTTTATATTGGGTCTTACCACATTTGCACAGTTTGCCATTGGTATACTTTTTGGTTTAGGACAATTCGCCACAGGTTATATTGCTATTGGTCAGATTGCTTTTGGCTGGTATGTGCTCTGTCAGTTTGGATTTGGCAAATATATCCTGTCACCAGGCATAAGTAACCCACAGGCAAGTGAATTTTTCAGACAATTATGGGAAAGAATTAGTCACTTGATTTCTTAAATTTTATAAATATAATAATATATGGAAAACAAAACATCAACCGAAGCAAATCGCATAGTTTTGCATTACAAAAATGGTAATGTTGTAAAAGGCATTACCCATGATTTTGTTCCAGAAAAACCTCAATTCCATCTTATCCATCAAGATGGTAAAATAGAAGAGATTGGCACCGAATTACTGAAGGCAATATTTTTTGTAAAATCATATGAAGGCAAAAAAGATTACACAGAATCTAAAGGATTTACCAAGGTTAACCCTGTTACTTTCCGGGGTATGAAGATCAAGGTAACTTTTCTTGATAATGAAGTGGTATATGGAGCAACAATGGGCTATAATAAAACGAGGAAAGGATTTTTTATTACGCCTGCTGACCCTGATAGCAATAATATTCGTATCTATGTTGTTGCCAGTGCAGTGAGAGATGTAAAATTGGGCAGCCAGGCAGAGGTATAAGAAAGGATCTGGTCAAATCGCCATTTGGTTAGATGGTTTGATGGTTAAATGGAGGCTATGATGATTAAAAAATTTTTTATTTTTACATTAATTTTTTGTAGTATTTTTTTTACCTGTCGTAAACCCGATAAAAAAACTATTGATATAACGACTCAGTTTACCCTTCAGGGTGAAAAGATTCCATTAAAAGTGACCCATATCTCACCAGTAGGTTCTGTTGAAGGAGAACTTGAGACCTTTAAGATTCTTGTCGGTTTTAATCAGGCAATGGTGCCATTACAGGCAATCCCCCGTGATGAGACTGAAGGACCCTTAGAATTCAATCCGCCAATCAAAGGTAAGTATCGCTGGCTCGGTTCAAGGACCCTTGCATTTATTCCATCTGATACACTCCAGCCCGCAACAGAATTTATTGCAACATTAAAAAAAGACAGAATCCGATCGCTTACTGGTATGCGCCTGAAAAATGACACAACCTGGAGATTTGAAAGTATTAGACCACAGATAATATCTTCTTCGCCTTATCATAACTCAAACTATGTCCAGTTAAAATCTATGGTCTATCTCTATTTTAATTTAGAGATGGCACCAGAAAGGGTGGGCAATAAAATTAAAATCTATGCTACACATGGAAGCCCTTCTTATGTCTATTGTGGGACTAAAGAGCCTAAAGTATCAACCTATAGAGAAGAGGTCCCTTTTAGCATCAGGCAACTTCAGGATAGTGAAAAAAAAGACTGGCCATTACAGGGATGGGAAAACAATAAGACCCTTGTTCTTGTGCCAGCAAAACCATTGCCGCAGGAGGCATTGATTGAAGTATTTATTTATCCCGGTCTTCTCGCCCGAGAAGGTAATCTTGGCACAAGCCTTGAGCACACACTCTCATTTAATACTTATAATTTTTTAACCCTTTTGAATCATTCTGAAGAGGTGCCTGCAGGTTTTCCCCTTGAGTTATGTTTTTCAAACCCAGTGACTACCGCTGAGGTTATTAAAAATATTATAATAACCCCGGCACTTGATTCAATTCCAGAACAATATAAACAGGAATCCTATGCTTCAAATCATATCTATCTTTATCTGCCTTTTAAACCAAATTCAAGTTATCGTATAAAGATTATAAAGGCACTAAAAGATAATTTTGGCAATAGTCTTGATAAGGATTATGAATTTGATTTTCATATCGGTGATTACCTGCCTTTTGCTGAAATTCCCACAGGGATAAACATTATTGAGAAAAAGAGTGATTTAAGATTTCCTGCTACATTTGTTAATGTAGATAGTGTTTATCTTGAGATGGGATTGCTCAGTCTTGAGCAGGCAATTCCATTCTTGAATCAAAAATTTATCTTCGGTTCTTATGAGAAATATTATACTCCAGGTCTATTCAATGTATCAAGGTTGTGGCGATGTGAGTCATACAAAAAATATAGAAATCAAAAGATAAGGATGCCCATTGAGTTAAAAGAGGTGCTCGGTGAAAAGAGCGCTGGTCTGGTCTTTATCCAATTTGATAATTTGGGCCAATATGGTGATAACAGAAGTTATCGTTACCTCAAAGCGCTATGTGAAATAAATGACCTTGGTGTGACCTGGAAGTACTCACCAGAAAATAATCTTGTCTGGATTACTTCGCTCAATAATACCGAACCAATTGCCAATGTTCAGGTCCAGTTTCGTGATAATAGAAACCAGGTTTTGAGCCAGGGCTATACTGATAAAAATGGATTTTTAGAATTACCAGGCTGGGCAGAATTGAGGATGGTCCAGCAAAAAGAGACTTATGAATACGAGAGTGAGTATGAGATGGAATCATACACAGAATATTATGAACCAAAATTCTGGCTTACCATTGCAAAGGGTGAGGATGTAGCAGTCTATTCAAACAAATGGGATTTTGGTATTGACCCCTGGCGTTTTGATATTTCATATAACTGGAACATTCGTTCAGAAGAATATGATAGTTATATTTTTACAGAAAAGGGACTATACAGAAGTGGCGAGATAGTCCATATCAAGGGTATACTTCGCAAGAAGAAAAGGGGAGTGTGGATTCTTCCTGATATAAATGAAGTCTATTTTATAGTAAAAAATTCAAGGGATGAGATTATTGTTAATGATACAATTTCTGTAAATCAATTCGGCTCATTCTTTAAAGATTGTCTGCTAAGCGATGATGCACCAACAGGCTACTATTCAATTCGGGTTGTCTTACCACAGAAAGATTATTCTTTTTATCATTCATTCAGGGTTGAAGCGTACCGACCTGCAGAGTTTGAGGTAAAATGTTTTGCGGAAAAGGATACATTCCTTGCCGGGGAGACATTCAAAGGAAGGGTTTCGGGTCGTTATCTCTTTGGTATGCCTATGTCAGATGCATCTGTGCAATGGACACTTTATAAAGATTTTTACTACATAGATTACCCGCAGCATAAAGATTACCGGTTTACTTATGGTTATGATGAATCGGCCAGAGGTGTTTTTGGTTCAGGACGTGGAAGATTAAATAACGAAGGGATTATGCCCGTATCTGTGAAACTCTCAAAAAAGGATTTTAAAGTGCCAGTCTCAATCACCCTTGAAGGAACAGTCACTGCACCCAACAAACAGACTATCTCAGGAAGGCAGAACTGGCTCTTATTTCCATCAAATCTGCTCATTGGAATGAAAACTACAAAATATTTATACACTTTTGGCGAGCCAGTAGAATTGAGCCTCATTACCATAAGACCATCTGGAGAAAAGGTTGCCAACAAAAAGGTTGGATTAAAAATAGTAAAGGCAGAATGGAAATCAATAAAAAAGGCAAGATTGGGTGGGAGGTATGAATGGGTCTCTGAGTACACTGAAACCGAATTAAAGAAAGAGCAGATAACAAGTAACCTTGATTCTGTTGTATTTAGATTCAATGCGGATAAACCTGGCTATTATTATATTCAGGCTATTACCAAAGATGAGAAAGGCAGAGAATCTCTTAATAGAGTATATTTTTATGTAGCAGGTAGGGGATATGCAGGCTGGGAAATGCGTGACGATGATATTATTGAGCTCGTGGCAGATAAGGATATTTATCAGGTGGGTGATACTGCGCGGATTCTGATAAAATCACCTTATGATTCTGCAAATGCACTCATCACCTTAGAAAGGGAATTAGTCTTGAGAAAATTTACAAAGAGAATCTATGGCAACGCAGACTATATTGAAGTTCCTATAAAATCTGTTGATTTACCAAATGTCTATGTCTGTGTCATGCTTTTGCGGGGTCGTGTGGAAGACCTTTCCTGGAATGAAGAAAAACAGGAAGACTTAGGAAAACCGCAATTTAAGATTGGTTATGTGAATCTAAGGGTTGATGCAAGGGAAAAACATCTGATTGTCAAAACAAATCCAGACAAAAACGAGTACAGACCCAGAGATAGTGTTTCAGTATTTTATGAGATAAGGGATTACAAAAATAGACCGGTTTCAGACTGCGAATTGAGTCTATTTGTCGTTGACCTCGGTGTTTTAAATTTGATAGACTATAAAACGCCAAAACCATTTGACCATTTTTATGGCACGCGACCCCTTTCAGTTAAAACTATTGAATCACGATTGAATATTCTCGGTGAAAGGAGTTATGGCGAAAAGGGTGAAGAGCGGGGTGGAGGTGGGGCGGGTGAAGGTATCCCTTATCGGGAAAAATTCATCTCCACAGTCTATTATAAAAGTGATTTAAGGACCGATATGAATGGAAGGGGTAGAGTAAAGTTTGTTCTGCCTGATAACCTTACCAAATTCAGGATTATGCTCGTTGCCCAGACCCGGGATAGTAAGTTTGGTTCTGCAGAAAGCACCTTTGTAGTAAATCTGCCATTCATCGTATCGGGATCCATACCAAGATTCTGCCGGGTAGGTGATATATTTTCTGCCGGTGTTGTGCTACACAATCGAACCAGAAAAGAGCAAAGGGCAGAGATAGAATGTCTGATTGAAGGTTTGAAACTTGTTGGAGATAATAAAAAAGGTGTAGTATTGGCACCGAATAGTAGTAAAGAAGTGCTCTTTGATTTTGTTGCAGAAAAGACCGGCAATGGAGTTTTCAGATTTAATGCCCGTATGGGTAATGAAAAGGATGCACTAAAACTCACGATACCGGTAGAATCACCACCATTTATTGAGGCGGTAGCAACATTTTCTTCCACGACCGATTCAGCACTTGAAGGGATTATGGTCCCTGAAAACATCTTTGAGAAGACTGGCGGACTTGAAATATTACTCTCTTCATCAATCCTTGCTGGGATGAAAAGGGGTATTGAGCATTTACTTGATTATCCTTATGGATGCCTTGAGCAGAGATTATCAAGGATTCTTCCTTTAATTGTTGGTGAGGATATCATCAATCAATTTAAACTTGCACCAGTAACCGGTAAAGAATTGAGGGATACTGTGCAGAAAGTTCTTGATGAAGTGCCTCAATATCAAACTAATAGTGGTGGATTTTTGTATTTTAGAGAGGGTATTTATCCCTGTCCCTATCTTTCAGCCTATACAATGTATGTTCTGAAAAGGGCACATAGTGCCGGATACAAGATTGATACTAAGATGATTGAAAAGGGCAAAGAGTTCCTAAAAATGGTTCTGCGCTGGGATGATGTTGACTGGACATATCCTTATAATACTTATGCAAGACTTACTACTAATGCATTCTGCCTTTATTCATTGAGCATCTGGGATGAGAATTCAGAGGCTGGTTATGCCTCAAAATTATTTGAAAAAAGGGAACAGATTCCAGTCTTTGGTAAGACCCTGCTATTAAAGGCAGGCAGAAATTTTGGTCTGGGTAAACAATTTGAAAATGAACTTGTGCGGTCAATCTTGAACAAAATAAAATTCTCACCAACGACTGCCCATTTTGAAGAAGACGAACTAAGGGGCTGGACATTCCCATCACCAGCAAAGGTAACAGGTTTTGTTGTTCAGACCCTCACTGAACTTGATATTGAGTTTCCCTATAAGGACCAGACCATAAAATGGCTTGTCCAGGAGCGGGCAAAAAAGACAAAGCCCACAACCCATGAAAATGCCTTTGTCTTTGATGCCTTCCAGACATACTACAGAAAATTTGAACAAGAAGAACCTGATTTTGTAGCACGGATAATGCTCGGTGAAAAGGAGATATTGAAACAGGTATTTAAGGGCAGGACAAATGAGCCACCAAGACGATTTATGTTCAGCCTTGATGAGATTGAGAAAAATATACTGTTGCCGATACGGATATCAAAACAGGGTTCAGGCAGACTTTACTACACATTAAGAATGTCATATGCATTCAAGGAAAATCCGATTGCTTTTGATGAGGGATTCTATCTGTGGAAGGAGATTCTGACACTTGAAGGCAAAGAGATAAAGAGATTCAAAAGGGGAGAGGTGTATAAAGTCGTGCTACACATTGTTGTGCCTGAGACAAGAATCTTTGCGGTCGTTGAAGACCCTTTGCCCGCAGGTTTTGAGCCCGTGCAGACCTCATTTGCCACAGAGTCCCGTGAGATTCAGGAGCGATACTGGGAAGCACAATACGAAGAGAAGGGGCACTGGTGGGGTAGTTTTGACCACGAAGAGCGTTATGATGATAGGGTGCTATTCTTTGCCCAGGAACTCTTCCCGGGTGAGCATACCCAGGTCTATTTTGTGCGTGCGGGCACAAGCGGAAAATTCCTGTCTCCTTCAACAAAGGCAGAGGAGATGTATACGCCCGAAGTCTTCGGCTCAACATCACAAAGATATATTGAGATTGGAGACTGATATCGTGCTCTTTTTGAAAAAATGCTTTTTGATACTATCCCTTTCAATCCTTATTTCTGCAGGACAGATTCCGACCTGGCAGCGGCAATATGGTATTTCTGACCGTGCCGACTTTGCATTTGGCGGAATCGTTGAGACAAATGATGGTGATTTTGTTGTTTGTGGTGGAACCTGGAATATGAATCCCGCTATATCCTGGGACAAAGATGGTTATATCGTGAAGATTAATCGTTTTGGTGATACACTCTGGACAAGGACAATTGGAAGCACGGCTGGTGACTATATCTTTGATGTGATATTGAATAACAATGGCGAACTCATCTTTGTCGGTTCAAGATATGTATCTCCATTGGTAGAAAGACAGGTCTGGTTTTTAAAATATGATACTGAGGGTAATCTTCTGCAGGAGAAAAGATTTGGTGGTGCAATGGAAGATAATGCCAATGAAATAATCCAGAATCCTGATGGAACCTATATGATTCTTGGTGATACAAAATCATTTGGTTCTCAAAATGGTGGTAAGGATGTATGGTTATTAAAGTTGAATAATAATGGCGATACCATCTGGACAAAAACATACGATTTTGGATATCAGGACCAGGGTCAGGGAATAATCCCTTTTCAAGGGAATAAATATTTAATGACTGTATTTAATATCACCGGTCAATTAGGACCTCCAACTTTTGCATATATGGGTTTTGGCACATATCTTGTCATTGACTCTGTGGGGAATATCTTAAAGTCTGTAGTATTTGACCGTGATAGCCTTGATAATCTTGACTGTGTGGCGAATACCGATGATGGAGGGGCAATAATTACCGGTCAGACCAGTGTATATGACAATTTTCCCTGCCGCGATGTCTGGGTATTAAAATTAAATACAGATGCTGACACAGTATGGTCAAAAACTTATGGTGCTTATAATAAATATGATGGTGGATTGAGTATCTTCCAGAGCGATAATGGCGGTTATTATCTTTCTGCCTATTCACAAACTTATACACCACCTGGCATGGAGTATGATAACTGGTGGCTATTAAGATTGAATGGCTCTGGTGATACAGTATGGACAAGATGGTGGGGTGGCCCATTGAATGATGACCCTACATTCATTATACCGACATCAGATAATGGTATTATTATTGCGGGCTGGAAAGATGCAAATTCCTGGGACAGTTTAACAATTGGTCCTGTTGATTTCTGGGTGATCAAGGCAGATACACTGGGATATGTCCAGGGAGCAGAAGAAAAGTCTGTATCAGATTTATATCAAAGTAAAATGTTGTGGATATACCCCGAGCCATTTTATTCAATTACTACGATAAACTTCTCACTACCGTATAGTTCAGTGGTTTCGTTAATAATCTACGATGCACTTGGCAGAAAGGTCCAGACCCTGATTGATGGAGAAATTCTTAAAGGAAATAATTCTATATCCTATAATGCACAACACCTTGCTGGCGGCATATATTTTTGCGTTCTAAAGATTGATAATAAATTTTTAGATATCAGAAAATTAACCCATCTAAAATAGAAAGAACCTGGAGTTGCATCTTTACAATTCACAATTAGTTATATGACCAAAGCAGGGTATTGACGAAAAATAAATATAGTATATAATAATATCTTAAATTTACTATGATGGTCAGTAAAATTATAGTTTTAAAAAAGGTGGAAACAAGGAGAATACAACAATGATTGTTCAACAAAAAAGTTTTTTGTTGCATACTGTGTCCTTTATATCAAAATTACTAATACTTTTTTTGTTAGTCTATAATGCACAAATTCAGGCAGTGACAATACTGGAGGATTTTGAAGATGGTAATAATAATACTCCATATTACTGGGCTGTTGCTACTGCCCCCGGGTGTAGCGCAATCTTTGAGGCAGATTCAGGCGCAGGATACGGAGGAAGCATATATGCCGGGCATGGGAACTATTATATACTACAGAATAACAAGTATGCATCTTTTATTGGAATGAATTTCTATAATTCATTTGGTGGTGATGGAATTATTCTTTATGCAAGGGGTAATGGTATCTGGCATATAAGTGCTATTACGACCGAGATGGACCCGAACACGGCTCCTTATGTAAAGATAAAAATTGATTCGTTGTGGCGACCATACTATTTCCGATGGCAGGATTTTTCTTACCCGCCTAGGGCAGTAAATAGACCAGAAATAATTCCTTCCCATATTCATTCACTAACCTTTAATCCCCAGCGCCAGCAAGCAGGAAAGAGTGAAGATTTCTGGCTTGATAACATTGGTTATTTCTCTGCAGATAGTGCAGGACCGGGTGATATTGATGGTGATGGAATTCCCAATGAAAGTGATTTGGATGCTGATAATGATGGCTGGTTTAATATCTTAGAAAGGTATGCAGGTTGTGACTCATTGGATAGTAATTATTATCCTGCAAGCGAAGTAGGTCTTCCATCAGCAGGTGCCTATACTGGTATCTTTCCTATAATGTACTGGGGTGATGAAGTCTTTGATTTTGAAAGGTTTACCGGATTAAAAAGTGCATTAATGACCCTTTACACTGGGGGCTGGGGTGATACATTAAATTTTTATCACTTTGATAGGGCTGGATGTGATTTTATTGCTCGTAGCGGGGCTATTCCGGTCTATCAGTGGCCTATTCTTAATAGCACAATTGACCGGCAAAAATTCTGGCTGTCAATAATGGACTCTACATATCGTTTACAGAAAATCATTAATGGAGATTTTGATGGCGAACTTTTTACTTTTGCAACCGAGGTAAAAAACTGGAAGATGCCCATTATTCTCAACCCTGCGATAGAGTATAATCAAGGATTTGCTCCGTATCACGGTATAGCCAATTTTGGTCCCCTGGGAAAATCAATTCCACCCCGTTCTCTTTTAGGCAACATTGGAACTTCCTGGATAGGAGATAGTTTGATTGCCTATTGTGATACAGTGCCAGCAGAGAGTATTAGTAATTATTATGGTTACCCAAATATTCCGGATGGTCCAGAAAGGCTAAGGGATGCACTTATACACATCAAGAGTGTTTTTAATAGTGCTGGGGCTAATAACATAATCTGGACAATGCAGGCACATCCTATTGTTGACCCGGCACATTGTGGTTCCTGGACAAATCTTTCTAATTATTATGCTGACGGTTATGTAGATTGGCATTCAATGAGTGCACACCATGGAGTAATAAATGATACATTACGAACACTCTCTTATATAATTACTGCCTGCTATGATTCGCTCTTAATGCTCAATCCTGCAAAACCTATTATTGCGATTGAATTTGCAGTCCATTCTGACAGCACTGGAATAATGGATATGACCAATATCTTTGTGAGTGATTTTACGGATGAATTTCCAAATAATTTCCCGATGGTCAAGGGCTGGACATATGTCAACTCTGACCTATATGGAACCGATTATGAAAATGTTGGTTTACAGATAGATAGTAGTCGGTACAGTGGTGAAATCAATACCTTCTGTGCTTTAGCGCAAAATCCATACTATATTAAAGAGCCCATACTTTTTCCTAATTCCCCAAGAATGGAAAAGAAGCAGTCTGAGTTGAATAGTGTCAAATTAGAATGTTATCCTAATCCATCTAATTTTGTTATTAATATTAAATATTCAATTGGGATAGTGTGTGGCGTTGAACTGAAAATTTATAATGTTACAGGCCAATTAGTAAAGACTCTGATAAATGAAAAACAGGCGGCGGGTAATTATGTGGTTAATTGGAACGGTAAAGATAATTATGGTGAAAATTTACCCACTGGGGTATATTTTGTTAAACTAAGAACAGGTGGGTTTGAGCAAATTAATAAATTAATACTTTTGCGCTAAAGAAAGCATCAGTATCTGATTTAATTGATAAAACTGAAGTATAGACAAACATCAATTTATGGATATAATTTTAACGAATATTCATTAAAGAAATAAAAAGCAAGATTTTCGGAAGATAAATTTAGAGTGGGCTTGTTCGTTATGGCAGGATTATTTTAATATTTAATAAAAATAATAGGTTAGCCATTCTAAAAAATGGAATTAAATCAATGTAGTTGCCCAATTTTCCAAAGGGACTCTCGTCCCATCGGGACCGAGCATTGGGCTCTTTTTGTGCTTGATAAATCAAGCAACTACAATTTCAGGGTGGCTAAACTATTACTATTAAAAGTAATATTAAAGGGAGGTTTTAATGAATTTAGATGAGAGGCTCCAAAGTGTTGCAGTAATCGGTGCTGCAGGTAAGATGGGCAGCGGTATTGCGGTGCTGATTGCTCAAGAGATGTTGAGATTAAAATTTTCAAGTCCGGATAAGATTTTTCGTTTGAATCTTATTGATGTGAGTGAAAAAGGGCTTGATGGATTAAGGGACTATATGAAGGCGCAGTTTGTCAGGGCGGCTGAGAAATCTATCGTCACATTACGTTCTACTTATAAAGACCGTGCTGACCTTGTGGAGAATGCAGAGGTCGTTGATGCCTATGTGAATGATGGGATGAAATTATTGAATTTTGGCACTGATTTAATACTTGCAAAGGATTGCCACCTTATCTTTGAAGCCATTATTGAAGATGAAAAGATAAAGATCAAGACTTACAAACAACTAAAAAAGATTGTTCCTGAAGATGCATTCTTTTTAACCAATACTTCAAGCATTCCCATTGGTTATCTTGATGAAAAATCTGACCTTGATGGGCGATTGATTGGCTACCATTTTTATAATCCACCAGTTGTGCAGAAACTTGTTGAGGTGATAAGTTCAAAGAGAACAAAGGAAGAATTGAAAAACATTGCTACTGAACTTGGAAAAAGGCTGCGTAAAATTCTTGTGCCAGCAAATGACATATCAGGATTTATTGGCAATGGACACTTTATGCGTGACGGGCTTTTTGCCCTTGATGAGGTTTTGAGACTGAAAGGTAGATTTAAACTGCCTGGTGCGGTCTATATAATGAATCGCGTAAGTCAGGATTTTCTTTTGAGACCTATGGGAATCTTTCAGTTGATTGATTATGTGGGCATTGATGTATTCCAGTGCATTCTCAAAGTGATGAGAACACACCTTGGTGATGATTCATTAAAACACAAATTGATTGATAAGATGATGAAAAATGGAATAAAGGGTGGACAGTATCCAGATGGTTCGCAAAAAGATGGATTTTTAAAGTATGATAAAAATCGTCCAGTTGGCATCTATGATTTGAAAAAAGGTGAGTATGTTTCCATAGATGATAATTTTAAAAAGAAACTGGATAAGGTAATCGGACCTCTGCCTGAAGGTTTTGCCCCCTGGAAGGCTCTGCTTGGCGATAATAAAAAAGAAGATAAATTGAGAAATCACTTTTCTTTATTGAAGAAGATGGATACAATGGGCGCCCAGCTCGCATTAAGTTATCTCAAAAAAACAAAAGAGATTGCGGAAAATCTTGTAGCACAGAAAGTGGCAGATTCAGGTAATGATGTCAACGCAGTTCTAACCAATGGTTTTTACTGGCTATACGGACCAATAAATGACTACATTTAAAATGCCTGAAAGTTTAGAAATCCTAAATTACTTAATTTTTAGGTATTTAGGTGTTCAGGCATTTATTTGTCTTTATTTATGAGGAGGTTTTATGCCCTTTTTTAGGAAGAAGATTTATGCCTGTGCCGGATACAACACAATCGCCTTAGGCACAGGAAGAAAAGAGTTCCATCCGAAAAAACCAAGACCGGGTATTGAGCATTACATAAAGGAAGCCGGGCTCGGTGCAATTGAGCAGATAAAGAATCCTGAAAATATTGATGAAGGGGTCATTGGTAATTTTATTGCGGACAGATTCTGTAAACAGGGTAATCTGGGTGGATTCTTTCCCTATGTTCACCAGACATTCCAATATAAACCCTGTATACATGTTGAAGGTGCCTGTGATTCTGGCGGACTTGCTCTGGTAACCTCAGTAAAGAATATTCTTTCAGACCTTGCTGATGTTGTGCTCTGTATCGGCGTGGAAATTCAAAATACGGTCAAGGCATTATATGGTGCTGATTACCTTGCCGCAGCAGGATGGTTCTCTGGTGAAAGAAAGAATGGGCATGCATATTTCTTTCCTGACCGATTTTCGCAGCGTGCAGGTGCTTATATGAAAAAGTTTGGTGAGACAAAGACCAGAGAAGCGATGGCGCAGTGGTTTGTGAATGCTATTGAGAATGCGAGAAGGAATCCAAAGGCACAGGAATACCATAACACAGTTCAGGATTTATTTGCGTTGGGTATGTCAAAACCCAATCCCAGGGCATTCTGTGAATTTTTGAATGTTTATGATTGTTCAAAGGTTTCAGATGGGGCGAGTGCTCTAATCTTTGCTTCAGAAGAAGGGTTAAAGAAGATTGGAGTTGAAAAAAAGGATGCGATTGAGGTTATTGCTTTTGCACAGGTGCAGGATAACCTGACAAAAGCACCACCAGAACTGACAAAGTTGACGACCTGTGAGATTGCTGCAAAGAGGGCATATGAGCGCGCAGGTATAAAACCTGCAGATTTGAGCGTGCTTGAGGTCCATGATTGTTTTACGATTGCGGGCATTATGGCAATTGAGGCAGCAGGATTTGCAGGTTATGGCGAAGGTGCAGATTTTATAAAGGCAGGCAAAACAAAATTGACTGGTGTGATTCCGACAAATACTACTGGTGGTCTTATTGGCTATGGCCATCCAACCGGTGCCACTGGTGTGCGGCAGGCAGTGGATGTGGTCCATCAGTTATTAAATAGGGCAGGCGATTGTCAGGTCAAGATTGATCCTGCACGTCCATTTGGCATGCTTTCAAGTATGGGTGGAGACGATAAAACTGTTGTCGCAATGATTTTTAGAAAATCAGAATAGGAATACTATTGATGATTGGTTCACAGATCTATTTCTTTGATGAACTTGATTCTACAAATGAATATGCAAAAAGGATTCTCGGTAATATCAAAGAGGGTGCAGTTGTTTTTGCTGAGACACAGACCCAGGGTAAGGGCAGACTGGACCGTAAGTGGTATTCGCCAGAAGGCGGAATATATATGTCCGTAATTCTATTTCCGGATAAACCCTTATTAATACCGGTTCTTGCCGGAGTCTCCATCTGCGAAGTATTTAATGCTTATGATATTCTGCTTGGTATAAAATGGCCCAATGATATTCTGCTTAACGAAAAAAAGGTTGCGGGTATCCTTATTGAAACCATTGACAATGCAGTAATAATTGGTATAGGTATAAATTTGAATATTACAGAATTTCCTGCAGAGTTGAAGAATACTGCTACTTCTATCTTTTTAGAAACAAAGAAAAGGTTTGATAAAATGATGATATATAATGACATCTGTCAGGAACTGGAGCGTGGCTATGACCAACTAAAGAAAAATAAAGTGAATGAAATCCTGCAGAAATGGCGTAATTATACAGTAATGTTTGGTAAGACCGTGAGTGTTGAGACGCCTGATAGAGTGATAACTGGAAGGGTAATTGATATAGGAGGAAATGGTGCACTAATTCTTTCGCTCCCTGACGGAAAGATTGAAAAAGTGATGGCAGGAGAATGCAGAATTGTTAAGCCATCAGGAAAATGAAGACAGATTGTGCAGGAAAAAGGAAAAAAGTGAAAGGTAACTATTATGCAATATAGAAGATTTAAAAATTACTATGTTTTGCGTCTGCAAAAAGGTGAAGAAATCATCGCTACAATTATAAATTTTGTGAAAAAGACAAAGGTAAAAGGTGCTTTTCTTTATGGACTGGGTGTAGGTGAAAAACTTACCCTTGGTTATTTTGATGCCCATAAAAAATCGTATATCAAGAAAAAATTCAATGCCGAATACGAGTTCACCAGTCTTCTCGGCAATATTTCTTATGTTGGAAAAAAACCGGTAATCCATATTCATATCACAATTACCGATGCAAAATTCAATGCCTTTGGTGGACATCTTTTTGAAGGATATGTTCCGGCAACCTGCGAGATTGTTATCTTTCCACTTGCGGGCATATTAAAAAGGAAGAAAGACTTAATAACTGGTCTTAACCTGCTTGACCTGTAATGAATGTCCGGTATATAGTTTCCTCATAAGGGGATTTAATGATTCAAATTTATACTGGTAATGGAAAGGGGAAGACCACAGCAGCACTGGGTCTGGCATTGCGTGCAATAGGCCATAATAAAAAGGTGATAATGATTCAATTTATGAAAGGTAAGATTAATTATGGCGAACTAAAATCTGCAAAATACCTTAAGAATTTTACAATTGAGCAGTTTGGAAGGCCTGATTTTGTGGATAGAGACAATCCCGCAGAGATTGATAAAAAATTTGCAATGGAAGGGTTTGAAAGAGCAAAACAGGTAATAAAGAGCAGAAAATTTGATGTTGTTATTCTTGATGAGTTGAATGTCGCAGTGGATTATGGATTAATTCCTGTTAAAGTAGTGCTTGAACTATTTAAGAAAATACCAAGAAAAATAGAACTGATTATTACAGGTAGATATATGCCTGATGAATTTAAAGAGTATGCAGATTTAATCAGTGAGGTCTGCGAGGTAAAACATTATTTTCAGAAGGGGGTAAAGGCAAGAAAGGGTATAGAATATTAGTGGAATGCTTGACATTTATTCCAATTTCATTATAATAAATATTGGTCGTCTGGATATTTAAGAAAATTAGCAAAGCAATTATTTTCGGGGATTTGGTTGTTATCAAAAAGATTAAAAGGAGGTCTATGATATTCCCGATAGACAAGATTTGGGTACATTATGAAAACAAATATAAAGCGATTAACATTGCAGCGCTCTATGCGCGCAGGATAAAAGATAAACAACTGCAGGGTTTGATTGATAAGGCGGTTAATCCGATAAAAGAGGCATTGTCCAGTTGTGTTGAAGGGAAAATAAAATATAAAGAGTGAAGATTATATTAGGGATTACCGGTTCTATTGCTGGTTATAAAGCATTAGAACTCATCAGACTTTTAAGGCGCCGTGGTAATGAAGTGAAAGTTGTTTTGACGCAATCTGCACTCCAGTTCGTTACACCATTGAGTTGTCAAACACTTTCTGATAACGAAGTATATATAGAGCAGTTCTGCCTTACTAAAGGAATAAAACATATTGCCTTAAATGAGTGGGGCGATATACTCATCATTGCTCCTGCGACCGCTAATATCATTGGTAAGGCAGCAAATGGCATTGGCGATGACCTTTTGTCCACAACCCTTTTATCCTTCAAAAAACCAATCCTTTTTGTGCCGGCAATGGATACTGGAATGTGGGAGAACAAGATAGTGCAGGAAAATGTGAAAAAACTACAAAATTATGGTTGTTATTTCCTAAAACCAGATACTGGACCACTTGCTTCAGGTAAGATAGGCAAAGGAAGGTTTCCTTCGGTTGAACGGATTTATAAAAAGATAGAGGTCTGTTATGCAGGATATAAAATGCTCAACCATAAAAAAATTCTTATTACTGGCGGCAGGACCGAAGAAGATATTGATTCAGTGCGTGTTCTGACCAATCGTTCAAGCGGTCAGATGGCACTGGAACTTTACGAATCAGCCAGATGTCGTGACGCAGATGTAAAATTGATTTTAGGCGAGGTAAATATTCCTGTGCCAGAAGAGTCTGAGATAAAACGGGTAAGAACATCTGAAGAGATGTATAATATCCTGAAACAACAGATTGCCTGGGCTGATGTTTTAATAATGGCAGCAGCGATTGGCGATTATAAACCGTCAAAATTTAATGCCACAAAAATCCATTCAAAAACGCTGACATTAGATTGTAAAAAGAATATTGATATATTAAGGGCAATCAGTAAATATAAGAAGAAAAAGATTTTTGTTGGATTCTCAGTGGAAGACAAAGATGCCTTAAAACGGGCGCGTAAAAAGATTAGGGAAAAAGGACTGGATTTTATCATTTCCAATCCAGTATCTGTTATTGGCAAACACACAAGTTCAGCAACAATCATTACAAAAAATGGTAGATTACTTGAACCAGGAACGATGAGCAAATGGGAACTGGCAAACTATATCCTTGACCTGATTGTTGATTGAGATCTAAAAAATGCTTGAAGATAAACACATACCACCCCATTCTCTTGAAGCAGAAGAATCAGTTATCGGTTCAGCACTCCTTGATGAATCAGCAGTAATCAAGTGTCTTGAATTATTAAAAGAAGAGCATTTTTATTCTCCTGCCAATCAAAAGATATTTCGTGCGATTGCGGACCTATACAACCATAATGTCACACCGGATCTGGTGACCGTGACCGATTGGTTGAGAAAGAATAAATTGCTTGATGAAATTGGCGGCGCTGATTATATATCTAATATCATTGCGAGCGTAATCACCACTGCCAATGTTGAACATCATGCGCGGGTGGTCCTGGACAAGGCAATAAAGCGGAGTTTAATTCGTTCTTCAATGGAGATACTTAAGAACGCATTTGAAGATGCCCAGAGTGCTGCAGAGATGGTAGATATTGCCCAGAATATGGTTTTTCAAATCAAAGAGAGGGGATTGAGAAAGGAGCCGGTCCATATTCGCGAATATGTTACCAGGATCCTTGAAAACGCTGAGAAAATGCGCGGGGCACGTCTGATAACGGGTGTGGAAACGGGTTATTTTGGTCTTGATGAAAAGACCTCTGGTTTTCAAAAAGGAGATTTCATCGTTATTGCGGGCAGACCGAGTATGGGTAAGACTGCTTTTGCCCTTAATATCGCTGCATTTGCGTCAATAAAAAATAATATTCCAGTGGCAATCTTCTCTCTGGAAATGTCGGCTGAGTCGCTGACACAGAGAATGCTGTGTAGTGAAGCAGGTGTGAACTTAAGGAATTTGCGGCGCAATATTCTGTCGCAACAGGACTGGGTGAACTTAGCAACTGCTGCGGGCAATTTACACCGTGCACCAATATTTATAGATGACAGTGCGGCAATGACAATGCTGGAATTGAAAACCAAAGCCCGTCGCCTCAAAGTTGAACATGATATTCAACTAATGATAATTGATTATATGCAACTAATTGCCGGTACTGCCAGCACCAAGCAGGTGGTTTCGCGCCAGCAGGAGATTTCAGAAATTTCTCGTTCTTTAAAGGCCCTTGCCAAAGAATTAAATCTGCCCCTGGTTGTAGTTTCCCAATTGTCAAGGATGCCTGAACACCGCGAGAAAGACCACAGGCCCAGGCTTGCGGATTTGAGAGAAAGTGGCGCCATTGAACAGGATGCAGATGTCGTGATATTTATTTATCGTCATGAGTTCTATGACCGTGACAATCCTGATGTCAAAGGTAAGGCAGAGATTGATATCGCCAAACAGCGTAACGGTCCAACCGGAAAGATTGAACTCGGTTTTCAGGAAGATTTCACAAGATTTACAAATC
Source organism: Caldifarciminota bacterium (assembly GCA_037443805.1). Lineage (GTDB taxonomy): Bacteria > Hydrothermota > Tepidihabitantia > SM23-42 > JAOAFX01 > JAOAFX01. The sequence continues at coordinate 33,649 of JBBINQ010000017.1, forward strand.
TTCTCCCGGGCGGATTTGAGACTGAACAGGAGGTTGAAGAGATTGAACCTTTTTAGTAATATTGCTGAGTATACAGAGTTCTTTGTGCGCAGTTTCTTTTTCCGCTGGAATATGCGCAAGCACCGTGACCGCATACTGGAACAGATTGATAGTGTGGGTATTGGCTCTTTACCTATAATTGTAATAATTTCGTCTTTTCTTGGACTCGTGACAACAGTTCAGCTCTCTTACCAGCTCCTTGGTTTGCTTCCAAGATACTTTCTTGGTGCTACTGTGGGCAGGATGGTCTTGATTGAACTTGGACCGATTCTCACTGGTTTGATTGTCAGTGGCAGGTGTGCTTCAGCAATGGCAGCTGAAATAGGAACAATGCGTGTGACCGAACAGATTGATGCCCTTGAATCTATGGCAATAAATCCATACCATTTTCTGAATTTTCCCAGAATCTTTGGAACGATGATTTCCTTACCTATTCTTACGATCTTTTCTGAATTTGTTTCAATCTATGCGGGTGCCTTATATGCACATGCGTTTTTAAATGTGCCATTGGATGTGTATAATTATGGACTGGTGCGTAACTTCTTCACGCGCGACCTTTTTGGTGGGTTGCTCAAGGCATTCCTGTTCTCCTTTGCGATATCAATTTCAGGTTGCTACTTTGGATTTAAGGTAAAGGGTGGTGCAAGAGAAGTAGGTATTGCAACAACCTACGCAGTGGTGACCGCCTGTATGCTCATTCTGATCTTAGATTTTATCGTTGCCTTGGTGGTTTTTGGCTGATGATTGAGATAAAAAATTTGACAAAACAGTTTGATGGACACTATGTCCTTGATAATGTAAGTTTTCAAGTTGTGGAGGCAAAACTTGTGGTTGTGCTTGGACCTTCAGGAACTGGCAAGACCATTTTATTAAAATCTATACTCCGTCTGATACCGGCAGATAATGGTGAGGTCTATTTTGATGGAAAGAATATTCTGACTGCAGATGAACAGGAGGTTTACCAGATCAGAAAGGATGTGGGTTTTATTTTTCAGAGCAGTGCCCTTTTTGATTCTATGAATGTCTACGAGAATATTGCCTTACCCCTTATTGAACATACTACAATGTCAAACAGGGAAATAAAAGAGCAGATAAAAAATTTGCTGGAAATCGTTGGATTACCAGGAAAAGAAAAGCTTTATCCACGGGCGCTGTCTGGTGGTATGAAGAGACTTGTTTCAATTGCCCGCGCCCTGGCATTGAGCCCTAAATACCTTTTTTATGATGAGCCAACCACAGGACTTGACCCGGTGATGCGGGAAAGGATTGTCAATTTGATAATCAGTCTTAAAAAAGATTATCAGAAGAGCGGAATTGTAGTAACCCATGACCTGGAAACAGCTGAGGCTGTGGGAGATGTAATATATATGTTAAAAGATGGTAAGATTAAAAAATTGGAAAAGATTGAGAAAGGAATATATGGATAGTCAAATTAAAAAAACACTGGTTGGTATATATATCCTTGGTGGTGTCATTCTTTTTATTGTTTTTTACATTATCCTTTCGGGTAAGATTTCTCTCCATCCCACCAGGGAAATAAAAGTCTATTTTGATGATGTCACTGGATTGCGAACAGGTGACCCGGTAATTATATATGGTCTTGAAAAAGGAAAAGTGAAATCATTACACCTTGAAGGCGATAAAGTGCTCGTTGTGCTTGCGATAGACCGTGGTATGCAACTATCTGATGATTCAAAGATCTCCATTAGACTGGTAAATTATCTTGGTTCTGACCGTTATATTAAAATTTTACCCGGCAAGAGCGGTGTTGTTCCTGAATTTTATTATGGCTATAATGCGTCATTTGACCTTGATGTGGTAGTAGCAAAACTTGATAGTTTGAGCAGCATTTTTGAAGGATTCAAGTTGCCGGATCTAAATAATCTTGGCGATAAATTTTCTCGCTCATTGGAATCAAATCTCAAAGAACTCGTGGCGATGATAAGAGAACCCAGGGACCAGCTTGGCTTGCTCATATTAAAGATTGGGATTCTCACTGATTCATTGAACAGTATTATAAAAAAACCAGGAACGGTTTCAAAGCTTGTTGAATCTGATGAATTGTATGAAGAGATCAGGGCAACGAATCAGGCATTAAAAGCGCTCATTGAGGATATTAAGGCAAATCCTAAAAAATACCTTGAGATAAAAGTTTTCTGATGAAGAATAGATTTGTTTGCCAGAATTGTGGTGCATATTCACCCAAATGGCTGGGCAGATGCCCGAACTGTGGTGCTTATAACTCAATGGTAGAAGAGGTTATTGAGAAGGCAGATTCCACAATCAAAAATGTAAAGCCGGTCATCCTTTCTGAAGTCCCTTTTGAAAATTATCAACGGCAGTCTGTGGGGATTGCTGAAATGGATAGGGTGCTGGGTGGAGGGCTCGTGCCGGGGTCGCTAATTCTGCTTGGTGGTGACCCGGGTATTGGTAAATCAACATTGATGCTACAGATTTCTGACTTTGTGAGTATTAATGGCAATAAGGTTCTTTATGTAAGTGGTGAGGAATCATCATCCCAGATAAGATTGAGGGCAGAAAGGCTCAGCGCAAAAGTGGATAAGATTAACATCCTTGCTGAAACTGAACTTGATACAATATTGAATGTTGCAGAAGAAGTTAAGCCTGATTTAATGGTTATTGATTCTATCCAGACTGTTTATAAATCTGCGCTCTCCTCAGCACCAGGTAGCGTTGCCCAGGTGCGCGAATGTGGTGGTGATATAATGCGGTTTGCCAAGAGCCACAATGTAACCACAGTAATTATTGGTCATGTTACAAAATTTGGGGTTATTGCAGGACCAAAAACCCTTGAACATATTGTTGATACTGTATTATATTTTGAAGGAGACAGGGAAGGACAGTATCGGATTTTAAGAGCAATTAAAAATAGATTTGGCGCCACAAATGAACTCGGTGTATTTGAAATGACCGGTGGTGGTTTAAAAGAAGTGATGAATCCTTCCAGTATATTTATATCAGATGTAGTTGCACCAGGTGCAGTGATTGTATCGGTCATTGAAGGTTCGCGCCCATTTCTTGTTGAGGTTCAGGCATTGACCAGCCCAACCTTTTTTAATTACCCCCAGCGTGTTACAACAGGTATTGATTACAAAAGACTTGCCATGCTTCTGGCAGTACTGGAGAGAAGGATAGGGATCAATGTCTATGGGCTTGACTGTTTTGTTAATGTGGCGGGTGGTATAAAACTTTCTGAAACATCAAGCGACCTCGGGATACTATTGGCGATAGCATCTTCTATAAAGAACAAGGCGCTGGAAAAAGGTTTGCTGGTCATAGGTGAAGTTGGGCTCTGTGGTGAGGTCAGACCAGTTTATGGGGTTGATATAAGATTAAAGGAAGCAGAGAAGTTAGGATTTCAGATGGCAATCGTTCCTGCCAAGAATAGATTGCCAGAAAAATGTGGTATCAAGACCATTCAGGTCAGCGAAGTGAACGAAGCTGTATCTGCGGTATTTCATACTTGATACAAGGGGGTTAAATGTTGTTTTTTAAGAAAGAAGAACGATTTGTTCTTGATTCATCATGTATCATTGATGGTCGTGTGGTCAACCTATTTGAGAAAAAATTTTTTGAGGGTAAGGTGATTATCCCTTACTTGGTAAAGATTATTGCGCGTCGAAAAATTGGTGTAGATGCTGACAAGATGATTAACAATTTAAAAAAGGTAGTATCCATTGAATTTGTTGATAAAAATGTTGATGGTGTGGTAGAAGAGGTCTGTGTTTTGAAGACTGCAGAAAGAAGAAAGGCAAAGGTAATAACCGCATCTGATGGATACGATTACTATATCAAATCATTTCCTGATTTGCGGATTATCAATATTAGAGAACTGTATCGTCTTCTTACACCTATCTTCTTCCCCGGGCGTGTGATATCGGTGCGGATAATAAAAAAGGGCTTGAATGCGAGCGAAGGCGTTGGCTATCTGGAAGGTGTAAAAGTCATTGTGGAGAATGGTGCAAGGTATTTGAATCATAATGTTGATGTGGAGGTGGTATCAATGATACAATCTGATACGGGAAATCTCGTATTCTGTCGGGTAGCAAAACCTCCGGAAAATGTAAATAGTTCAGAGAATCCATTAAACAAAACAGAGCAATGATTATGAATAGCAACATTGAGTATCTTGATAAAATATTAAAAAAACTCTGTGAAGCAAAAGGACTGGGCTATTCAGGCGATGTTGCGGAGATTGTGGTGAACGAAATAAAGCCTTTTGCTGATAGTGCAAAGGTATATGATGATGGTAGTGTCTACGGTGTTATTACTGGAATGAGTAAGGTTCAGGTGATGCTTGCCTGCCACCTTGATGAGATTGGATTTCTGGTTAGTTATGTTGAAAATAATGGTTTTCTACGCTTCAGACCGATTGGTGGATGTGATGAAAGGATATTGCCCGGGCAGGAGGTAATAATCCTGGGCAATAAGCCAGTTAAGGGTTATATCGCGGCAAAGCCACCGCACTTAATGACCAGGGAAGAACATCAAAAAGTATTAACGATTGATAAACTATATATTGATACAGGATTAAAGCCACAGGTGCTCAAAAAACTTGTAAAGATTGGTGATGTTATATGTTTTGCCGGATACTACAATAGGCTTCAGGGTGATATGAGAAGTGCCAAGTCCCTTGATAATCGTGCAAGTGTTGCCTGTGCCATTCTCGTAATGCGTGAACTGGCAAAGATAGGTTCTCCTGTGACGCTCCATTTTGTTGCGACGAGCCAGGAAGAGTTTACCGGGCTGGGTGCGCGTATCCATTCTTTCCGTTTAAAACTTGATTATGGGATTGTGATTGATGTAACACATGGTGAGTATCCAGGACTTGCAGAAGGTGAATATTTTGGATTGAACAAAGGACCAGCCATTGGCCGTGGTGCAACAATTCCTCAGAAATTATACCGACTCCTTGTGGAAACAGCAAAGACTCAGGAGATACCATATCAGATTGAGCCATTGCCTGGTCAAACTGGCACTGATGCAGATGTGATCGCATTCAATAAAGAAGGGATTCCAACCTGTGTTCTTGGTATTCCTTTGCGCTATATGCATACACCAGTGGAAGTTGTTTGTTTGAAAGATATTGAACGGACTGCGCGCCTTGTCATTGAATTTCTAAAGAAGATTTGATTTTTAAAAAATTAGAAAGGGGTATTTATGGATTGGGGTTTAAAAAATAGATTATCACGCATAATTAAACCTGCAACCGGCAGGACCGTGATGCTTGCAGTTGACCACGGGTATTTTTTAGGTCCTACATCGGGACTTGAAGTGCCCGCAAAAACAATCAGACCATTATTACGATTTGCTGATTCCTTAATGCTCACACGCGGCGTATTGCAGACCTCGGTGCCAGCAGATTTTGATATTCCCATAGTTCTTCGTGTATCTGGCGGAACGAGTATACTGGCAAAGGATTTGTCCAATGAAGGTATTACTACTTCAATCAAATCTGCTGTGCGTTTGAATGCCTGTGCAGTAGCATTATCAATCTTTGTAGGTTCTGACCATGAAAAAGAGACCTTACTTGCATTATCAGAACTTGTAAATCAGGCAGAAGAATATGGTATTGCAGTGCTCGCTGTTACTGCCGTGGGCAGAGAGATGACCCGGGATGCAAAGTATTTGAGCCTTTGCTGCAGGATTGCGGCTGAACTCGGTGCCCATTTTGTAAAGACCTATTATTGCGAAGAATTTGAAAAGGTCGTTGAGAGCTGTCCGGTGCCAATTGTGATTGCAGGTGGGAAAAAATTGCCAGAAAAAGAGGCATTACAACTTGCGTATAATGCCATAACCCATGGCGCAGTGGGTGTGGATATGGGCAGGAATATATTCCAATCTGAAGACCCGGTTGCGATGATACAGGCGGTCAGGGCAATTGTGCACAAAAATGCGAGTGTGGAAGAAGCATACGAGATATTCAATAGTAAAAGAAAATGATATAGTGCTTGTCTGGATGCTTATAAAATTTAACCATTTAACCAATTGTTATTCTACAAGTGAGGTTTTTTGCGTGTTGCAGTCTATTACAATAACCACGATATAAGAATAGAAGAAAGACCAATACCTGAAATTAATGATAACGAACTACTGGTAAAGGTCATTGCCTGTGGAATATGTGGCAGTGATGTAATGGAATGGTACAGGGTAAAGAGTGCACCAAGAGTTTTAGGGCATGAGATTGCCGGAGAAATAATAAAAACAGGTAAGAATATAAAAAATTTTAAAATTGGTGATAGGGTATTTGTATCACACCATGTGCCCTGTAATGAATGCAGGTATTGTAAGAAGGGTTTTCATACAGTATGTGAAACATTGAAAAAGACCAATTTTGACCCGGGAGGGTTTTCCCAGTGTGTGCGTGTTCCTGGAATCAATGTGAAATTTGGGACCTTTTTGCTTCCTGATGAAATAACTTATGAAGAAGGGACATTTATTGAACCTCTGGGTTGTGTTATCAGGGGCCAGCGCTTTGCTGACATAGATCAGTGTGAGAGTGTGCTTGTCATTGGTTCTGGGATTGCTGGTATACTACATATCAAACTGGCAAAGGCAATGGGCATAAAAAAAATTTTCGCCACAGACATTAATGAATATCGGTTAAACTTTGCACACAGGTGTGGGGCAGAGGTGATTAATGCAAATGATGATGTGCCTGGACTATTAAAAAAAATGAACGCTAACAGATTGGCTGACCTGGTAATTGTTAACACTACTGCACTCAGTGCATTTGAACAGGCATTTTCCTCTGTTGACCGTGCTGGAACCCTGCTTCTATTTGCGCCTACTGCACCTGATGTGCGTATTCCTTTACCCCTTTTTGACCTGTATTTCAAGGGCGTGAGAATTGTTTTTTCCTATGCCGCAGTTGCCCAGGATATACTTGAGGCGATTGAACTTTTAAAAAACAAAAAAATAGATGTCCTTGATATGATTACACACAGATTTGGTCTAACTGAGATTCAAAAAGGATTTGAACTTGTGGAAAAGGCAGATAAATCACTCAAGGTCATCATTGAACCCCAGAGGGTGTAAAAAATCTGTCCGCCAAAGTGTATTGGCATGGTTCATTCTGCAAAAAGCCTAACTCTATTGCCAAAATTCAAAAGAAACCTAATATTTTATAATCTATAGCCTATGCCAGATTAATTTTTGGGATTATTTCCTTGTTCAATTAGTCTTTTATTATATCCTCTTATCAGTTCCATCATTACATCAAGAGTCACATATTCAACATCAGTATGTCTACTGTTAAGTATTTCCTGTATCATTTTTAATTTCTCAAAGATGGATGTATTGACTGTATAATGTGGATTATAAATATTGTAGATGACCGGCAAAAACAGCGGCCTATTTTTATTCTCATTTATTGTATTGGTAATCGCATCTGCGAGTGCTGATATATCGGTGGTGTCGCCTAAATGTCTTAGAGGTCTGTTTATTGCAAGCCTTACTGAGGGATAATTATCTTTTACCATTATATAACCCTGTTCTTCAGGCGGCCAATAGCCATCTAAAAATCCAAGCATCTCAGGATAGGCATCTATAATTCTTTTCATATAATGGAGATTTGTGGTGTCATCGTTCCTGTCTCCCATAAGCTTAATAATCTTGATGTCAAGTTTTCTTAAATAAGATGCTGTTATATTAGGCATATTGGAAAAGTCTTTGAAATCAAAGTGGTTTGTTAAATGCCAGCCAAGGCCGCTCACATCAGCAATAAAATAATCATTAGTGGATCTTGTTTTGTAATAGTATTCCAAGATTGCGGGTGCAAGGTCTATTAATTTGGGTGGGATACCCCAGGTAAACGGGATTTTGCCCCGCAATGGAGAGTCCCAGTCCTTGGAGTAGTGCTGAAGGGTTAAAACGGGATTATCGCCATCCATTGAAATAAAAGCAATATAGACCTTTGGCTTAAGATTTAAATTTAAGTCTTTTTTATGTTGTTGATAATTAATCTCTCCGACAGGGAGTTTTGAGAAGAATGATAGATTGTGGATTCTATTCATATCACCAATCCATAACTTCCCGGCTTTACTTGCCAATTTAATTTGTTCATATTCCTTACAATAATATTTTTTATTATCAACCCATCCTTCGTCAGCCCAACCCATAATATAATGGGTTTTGTCAAAAATCTTCAGATGAAAAAATGAAGTATCATCACCCCGCCTGAAATCGTAATAGAATGACCAGCAACGGTTTTGCATCACAAAGTCTGTGAGTTTTTCTGCAGCATTTCTGTCAGGACTAAAACTCATATAGGGGAATAATTTAAATATAATCTCTTTATTGAATTTTTTAGTTTTAAAGAGTTCAAGATTATAATCAAATGCCTTTTTTCCTGTTGAATCTATTAGAAAACTATATTTCCTTTCATCTGTCAGGTCATATTTTATTGGATATTTTGATAAAGGTATATCATTAATTGTGCGAGGGGTAATTAAAATCAAGGATTCAAATCCCGCCAGATTTGTTGCAATTGCCTTCACCTGGAATAGGAGTTTTTGATACTCTGGCGGGTCTTTTATTGCGATAGAGTCAGGGTTTCCTGGGTCAAAGAACACACAGCCCTTAAAATCTCTGTTTGATATCAGGTTTTTCAAGCAATCCTCATAGGTAATCAAGATATAAGAAACTTTGAACCTTTTTAGCCAGCGATATATGGCTTGTCCTTCATAATCATCATAGTTGTGAAGTAATACAAGGCGCGGTTTTTTTCTATTCAAACCTGCCTGAATTGATGCCAGAAGTATTCGTCGGTCCGCCATTGTATAATCAAATTTGTCAATTTTTGAGTCCAGATTGAAGTCATGGAGATTAATTGCATAGACAATATTCTTATCATCAGAAAGTTTCAACAATTCTACATAGTCAATGAACAAATCAAGAGTGCCAAACCAATCTATTATTGCTTGCACACTATCCTCAGGTTCAGAAAGACGGAAAAAGATTTCAAAAACCTGCCAGTCATAATTAGTATTGAAATATGAGGCATATATTGGATAAAGTGCAAGGATATGGGTTTGATTTTTTGCCCGCGAAAGAATTTTAATAACTGAAATGGGATTAATTATTTCTTTATCATTGTGTGCCTTGATAATAAAATCAGCACGGTAAATGCCTACGGATAATCTTTTGAATGATGTAACTATACTGCCCCTTTCTTGTTTTGTCGTAAAAATTGCCAGACTACTACTATTTGTGGCATTCCTGTCAAATGTAATTTCTGCACATTTTTCCGGATAGCAAAATTCCTCTGCTTCCTTATGGATTATCAAGACACCGTTACCATTAGATGATGGCAAAAATAAAACAAACATAAAAAAGAGTAAAATCAGGCGATTAGTTGTGACTATCATAGAATTATTATATTATTTTGAATCAAGGTGTCAATAAGGTGTTGTATTGACAGAAATACATTTTTGACTATAATGTAAAATATGCCTGAAACAAAACCGACAAAACTTTCTGACTATTGGTCTACCATTATTCATTATCGCAGAATTTTAATAAGAAACACTATTATTGTTGTAATTATTGCAATAATTATAAGTCTACTCCTTCCCATTAAATATACTGCAACTGCTACTATTTTACCACCTTCCTCTGAGGATATGTCTCTACTTGGATTAATGGGTGGTGGAGGGTTATCTTCGGGTATTGCAAATCTATCACGGATTACAAGTGGATTACCAGGGCTATATTCACCTTCAGATCTATTTGCTGCAATATTAAAAAGCGGTCGCATAAAAGGTGCACTTATTGAAAAGTATAATTTAAAAAAAGAGTTCAAAGCCAAAACTATGATTGATGCGTCAAAAGCCCTTGATGAAATAACAAAGATAGAAGTTACACCTGAAGGAATGCTTTCGGTAAGTGTAACATATAAAAATAAATATCTTGCAACTGACCTTGCCAATTCTTATATTGAGGAACTTGATAGATTTAATAAAGAAACCGCAATGACCACAGGGAGAAAATATCGTATGTTTGTTGAACAACGATTGAAAGAAACTTCTGACTCATTGAGCAGGGCAGAGGAGGCATTGAGAAAATTTCAGGAACAGCATCGCACTGTTGCCCTTGATATTGAGATAGAAAATGCTATTGCAACAATTGCCAAATTAAAGAGCGAAATAATTTTAAGAGAGGTGCAGAAGGGAGCGGTTGCTTCAGCAAGTAGTTTTAACAATCCTTATGTTGCCAATATAGACCAGGAATTAAGGGAATTAAAGAGGCAACTGGCGAGGATTGAATTTGGAAGTGCAGATACGACCAGAAAAGAATTCGGTGCTGGTTTCTCTGTTCCTTTTGCCCGACTGCCTGAGTTATCCTTAGAATATGCCCGTTTGTTAAGAGATGTGAAGATTCAGGAGGCAGTTTTTGAGCTATTGACTCAGCAGTATGAGCAGGCAAAGATAATGGAATCAAAGGATACGCCAACTGTGCAGTTTCTTGACCGGGCGTCCCCTCCCGAAAAGAAAAGTTTTCCTAAAAGAACATTTATTGTATTATTTGCCTTTGTCCTTTCGGTCGTTTTTAATATTTTCCTCGCATTTATATTAGAATATTTAGATGAAATTAAAGCCAATCCATCAGCCCACCAAACTTTTTTAAAAACCAGGGAAAGCATTTATGATGATATTCAAGAAATTAAAAAATTTATACATAATAGGCTAAAGCGCAAATAACTTAAAAACAATGCGTAAATTGTTCAATCACCATTTTGTTATTCTGTTCAGCAACTTCAGCGATTCTTGATTTACATCGTATAGCGAGTTCGTTTCTTAGATTTTTTTCACTTACGGTCGTTTTTATTGCCTGTGCGATTGCCCGAGGGGTGTCCGGTGCATCAACACACAGATATTTTGCCAAGAATGGTTCTTCAGCCACCAAATAAATATCTTTTGTTGTTAATACAGGGACCCCTAAACACATCCTTTCACAAACTGCATAATTAAAACTTTCGCCAATCGTCACCTGAAGGGAAAGGGTCATACCAGCAATGAGATTGAAATAATTATCTTGAGGTATCCATTTATGTTGTATGATTTTTTTTGAGATTATATCAACAAGGCTATGAAATTTGCTTATGTCAAAATTGATATGCAACTTGCCATCAATCTCAGACATTTCAAATCCCAGAATTTGGTTAAGTATGTTCTTGCCTAGGCGCGGCCGACAAAAAAGGTCTATATTTATCCCATGCAGATTAACTGGTGATACCGATTCATAAGTTTTTAAATCAATGCTGTGGGGAAGAAAAATCGCTTTTTTTGCAAAATAACCAATAGAGTTGTATAATCGCCGGTGAAGAAACAAGTACTTTATTCTTCCCTGTTCCATCAAATCAAGCAATTTGACAAATGGTTTTATTTCTGAGGGTGTCATCTCAATCTGTCCTATGGAACTGCACCACATAAACGAGGGGCGAATACCCTTACGATTCAATTTTTTGACAATAACTTCATGAATAGGGGCAAATGTGCCAAAAATAACATTTTCTCCATACGGTAAGATTCTGGAGATTGATGGTAATAAAAGTCTTTTACACATACGATAATAAAACGATTGAAGCTTAAGGTTTTTTATATATAGTGGAGATAGAAGTTCTTCTAATAAAACTATGTCGCACTCTACAATGGGTTTTAAAATTGCCTGATGGTTTCTGAATGCCGTAAGTGGACCAGGTGCGCCCTTTGGTGCTGAAAAAAGAATTTTTTTCATATTTTTCTCCTTATCCAAAATGTCTCAATGATTTTATACATTTTACAATTTCAATATATTTAGGAACTATAGTATCCAAAATAGATATTTGGGACAGACGGAAAAAAATTATCAGGCCTATTATTGCCGAAGAAATATAGGCAATTGATGATGCCAATGCTGCACCTATTGTTCCCATTGCAGGAATTAAGAGTAAATCAAGCACCACTGTTTCTATGAATGAAAATGTGACCATCAGGGTTCCTAATTCTGGTCTACCTGAACCCTGAAAAAAACCGCCTAAAACACGGGTAATGCTCAGACCAATTATACCAGGCAAAAGGATATACATCAAAATAACAGAGTTTTCAAAGGACCGTCCGAAAAGTGTAATAATTATTAACTTGCCTCCAATTAACAGACAAAGGGCCATTATAGTAGCAAAGAACAATGTATTCCTTAAAACCATTGCAGAAAATTTACTTGCCTCTTCCTTTGTCATCCGCGCAATCCAGGGGAAAAGAACAGTTGCCACAGCAGAAGCAAAGTGCCAGGGAATTTCCGCAACTGCGGTGGCGATGGCATATAAACCTACCTGGTAGGGATTCAAAAAATAGTTGACAAAGAATATATCCAGCCTCTGGTTTAGAAAACTAAAGATAATCCCCAACTGGGACCTTAGACCAAAACTGTATGAACTTTTCAGCAAAGAAAAATCAACCGTTCGTGCTGGTGGACCATATTTAATGGATAATAAACTGCCTACCAATGTTTGTGCAATTACACTTGCTCCGACTGCAATAATTCCGCCCAGGATGCCATAAAAGGGAATTATTATAAATTGTATCACAAAGACCAAAAAAAATTGGAGGATCACAAATAAATTATATTTATAAATTGCCCGGTGGCCCAATAGAATTCCTCTAATATGTTGGTTTATTATATAAAAAGGAATAAGAATTATTGCAATAAAGAAATATTTTTCGTTTAACCCCTTTAATGGATTTTTTAGAAACCATTGACTTATACTCAAAAAAATTACCATATATACAAAGGATGTAACGACCGTATGGAATAGACCATTTGCAAAAATATTCTTATGTGGCGCCTTCTGACTGCTTATAAAATAGATATTTGCCTCATCAATACCTGCCATACCAATCATTAAGGAAATGCTGAGGAAACCAGTGAAAAGCGCTAAAATACCTTTACCTTCAGGCCCCAAATAGCGAGCAATAACAATGTTACTTCCTGCAACGAGCAATAATCGTATAAGATAATTTAAAAAAGTAACTAATGATTTTTTAACATAGTCATTCATACTTTCTTCCGATAGATTCCACAATGGCAATACTTGCCATCCAGACGATTATAAATCTATAAAGAATTATACAAACATTGGTTAGCCCAACGATAAAAAGTCCTACAAAATTTAACAGCGCTGCAACAACAAATATTCGTTCATCATTTGATATGTTTTTCCGTAGTAATCTTATACCTCTGATAAAGAATGTTCCGTAAAATAGAAAAAAGGCAATAACCCCAATTATTCCCATTTTCCAATAAATATAGGCATAACTATTGTCAACCCAGATATGTTCAGCAAAACGCCATCGCGAAACGACATATGCCCCAAGTCCTTTACCTAAGAGAAAGTCGCCCTTTATTGTGCTCAATGCCTCTTTAATCTCGTTGGTTCTGATTTTATACGAAGCATCATAACTCCAGCTTTCCAGGTTAAACAATATCTGTCCCCTTGCCAGAATTGTAAGATATAGCTTACCGGCAGTTATCTGGTTTACAACAAAATAACTGAACAGTATAATTCCTACTGCGGCAGTAGAAATTCGTAAAATTTTAATATAGTTTTCTTTAAAGCGCCGTCTTCGGTCATAGATATAGATTATTCCAAGCAAAATCAGTAAAACAAGAGTAGAACCCCATAACGCCCTTTGCTGCGATATCGCCACGCTCAATAAAATGAAAGGCAGAATTATCCAGAAAATAATCTTTCTCTTTTTGTTCTGTGAAAAAATCAATGTTGCAATGAGATAAGGAATTGCTAATTGTGACATATGTATGTGCATTGATACAATCCTAATCAAAAAAATCCTGCCACCGAATCTAAACAAGGAATCTATAAACTCAAAAGCAATAATCAACGTGCAAAGAACAATAAAATCATAAAATCGTTTTGGATTGTCTTTTAATTTAGAATATAAAAAAATAAAATAACTTATATGTAGACTTAAAGGTATAAATTCTAAATTGAAATAAGAAAGTTTATATCTCTTAAGGATTCCCAATACTGCTGAAATTGCAATTATCACAAAAAATATTATAAGTATTTTATCGAGCAACTTAATTTCTAATTTTGGTTTTTGTTTTATTAGATAAATTAGCCATAAAAAAACAACATATATAAATAAAGGGAAGCCAATTTTCCAATAGAAACTGATGGGCATACCAGGGAAAAAAGCACTGTAAAATTTATCAGGGAAAATAAGAAAATAGGCTGCGCATACATAATAAGCGCGTTCTACCGAAAATGCAGTAAAAATAAAATATGTGACTATAAGAAGTAATATTATCACTGTCAATATCTCATTAGATACAAATACTGCTATAAACCCTACTTCTAATATTATCAAAAATATCAACAACCAGATTATCTGCTGGGTTGTATTAAATTGTGAAAAAAAGAATAGTTGATTTAGTCTGGCTAATAAGTTTTTTATTAAATTATTTAACTTCACGGATATTCCAATGGGTTATTTTATAATCAATAGAGTTTAAGTAAAGCGTTTCAAGCTTTTTTATTGTATTAGTAATGTTGAACTTTTTTTGAACAATTTGTTTCGCATGTAATCCCATTTGCCTCATTATATTTTTATTTCTTAATAACCAAGTAATTTTTTCTGCAAGTATTTCAGGCTCATCTGGTGGTACTAAAATACCATTTACTGAATTTTCAATTATCTCAGGTATTCCACCTACACAAGACGCAATACATGGTTTACCGGCCGCACAAGCTTCTATTAATGCAAGCCCGAGTCCCTCTTCAAGGGAGGGAAATACAAATATATCCATCAGTTTTAGATAGCCTAATAGGTCGTTTCGTGTGCCGAGGAAGTGAACACTGTTACTCAATGCATATTTTCTTACTAACCTCTGTAATTTCATCTTTTCTTCTCCATCACCAATGATAATTAAATTACCTTGTGGAAATTGTTTTTTAACAAACCGCATACTCTCAATAAGCACAGCATGCCCTTTTATCTTGTGCAATCTTCCGATTGTACCGATAATTGGGTGAGATATGCTCAATAAATCAGAAGGCGCCTTTATCTCCATAACAAATTCATCTATATTGATACCATTATAAATAACCTCAATCTTCTGCGGAGATATAAATAATGTATTTATTAATTGCTTTTTAATAGCCTGAGACACGGTAATTATCTTATCAGTAAATAATGCGGTTAGCCAATAAAAAAACCAGAATAGAAAATTAGATTTACGCCAGACTGAAATGTTGTGTTCGGTAGTCATTATTATTTTTGTTCCTGCAAGCAAGGCAGCAATCCTACCCCATATTGTAGCATGGGGCATATGTGTATGAACAACATCGGGTTTAATTAGTTTTATTATTTTATAAATCTTGATAATGATGAATGGATTATATTTATTTCTATACTTTAAGAAATAAACTTTTTCGCAATGTCTCTTATATTCATTCAATAAAGCATTCTGGTTGTATAAAGAAATAACATATATACTAAATAGCATATGGTTTAAATTTCTTATTGTTGTAAGCAAAATTTTTTCAGCTCCACCAATGCCAAGAGAAGTAATGATATACACAACTTTAATTTTGTGCGATGCCATTTTTATTTAAAGATATTTTAAAAACAGTTTTTAATTCCTGCCTTACTGCAGACCATGTTTTAATTCTTAGATTCCTTTTTTGTATATTTTCAGCTATCTGCGCAAGAATGATAGGCTTGTGCATCAGATTTTGTAAAGTCTCCGCCAAAGACCCTGGATTATTGGGTTCAACAAGAATGCCGGTTTTGCCATTTTCAACAACTTCAGAGACCGCGCCCACATTTGTTGCGATAACCGGTAAGCCATAATTCAATGCCTCCTTTAACACAATCCCATAACCTTCGTGGCGTGATGGGAGAATAAATATATCGCAAGATAAGTATAATTTTTGCAATCTCTCATTAGGAATATAGCCTGTGAATTCTATTTTTTTTGATAGTCCGTATTCTTCAATTTTAATTTTAAGATGCTCGTAGAACTGCTTATCATCAATATTCCCAACGATATAACATTTAAAAGGATAATCTTTCAAATCTCTGAGTGCTTCTATAAGGTAATCATAGCCTTTTCTTTCTGTTACTGCTCCTACTGAAAGTAAATTCCAGTATTCTTTTTTGTCATAAAATCTTTCTCTTTTAATTTCTGGGATAATATCAACCCCGGGGTTAACGATATGAATTTTGCTCTGATAGTTATCTCCGGCTCGTTTCATTACCTTATTTTTAGTATTCTGACTATTTACAATTATCAATTTTGCGCGTTGCAAATTTTGTTTTATTATATGATAGCTCAATTTACTTTTAAGTTTATCCTTGAAAAAATCTTCTTCAAAATGGTGCACCATCTGAATAGTCGGGATATGCCACAAACTTATAAAAAATGTAAAAATAAAATATCTTAACCCAGAATCAGCAACTTGGATAATCAATCGCGGTTTACATTTTAAAAATCTACAGAAACAGTAAATAAAACTTAGAAATTTGTTCCTGAATATCTTTGGCAATTGATGGACATTTATAACAATAACATTGCACTCCATTTCCTGGAGGGCTTCTACTATTTTTTTATTATATATATGTCCGCCAGTTGTTGGCGGTTCCTTATATGAGCCAATAAAGAATACCGTCATTCCCATTTCCACAATTATATCTATTCTATCTTTGATGTCAATTACTCCAATATTTGAAGCCGTTTCTTTCGTTCTTCTTAAAATTAATAAAACACAAAATATAATTCCACCTGTGATGGATTTTGTTCTACAGAGTTGACATACCCCCACGAAGCAGGAAAGAATGTAAGAAAAATAATTTTTTTAACCTTGACATATAGCAAGGCGAGATTATAATGTTGTGTAAAGTAATAAATAATAAAAAGTTTTTTAAAGGACTTGAGTATTATGTTTAAGTATTGGAATTTCAATAATTCCAATAC
>JBBINQ010000018.1:0-33643 GCA_037443805.1 Caldifarciminota bacterium
AGAACATTATGGCGTGGTTATTTCAATATTGCGAATGCCAGTATTGATATTCCAGAACATCTTGATGGCAGGGCAGTTGAACTTGCTATTATCCATAAATCATTTGGCATTGGCACAAAGGGGTTCAGACTATATAATAACGGCACTTTTGACGGTGATAGCATAGAACTTGCGGGTTTTATTGCACCAGTATATTTATATGGTATTCCCTTTGCCTCACACCGCAGGACTGGTGATATAACACCAATGGTTTCATATTTTTATGCAGGTTTCTGCCCCTGGGGATTCCAAAGGGGTATGCTCCTTGATTTAGGTTTTGGTTTTACTTATTATCTTTTCAGTTTTCGCTTTGGTTATAATAGAATAAAGACCGATAGCCGGATATTCTTTGATGTAGAAGATGAAGGATTTAATGACTGGTCCATTGATTGGGGAAGTTTCTATATCTCATTAGACCTTTTCCCTGGTTTCTGGATCTCTTTAAAGTCAAAGATGAATAATTAAGAGTAAGTAGTAGGTAGTAGGTAGTAGGGAGTAAGTAGTTATAAAAAAGGGTGAGCAGGGATGGTGGGATAAGAAGCTATGGGGATGGGAACCTGCGTGGATATGTGGATATGAAGAAAAGATAGTGGGTAGTAACTATCAAGAATCAAGTATCCAGAATCGAGAATCAAGGAAACATCCAGCATCAAGTTTCTCTTGACAACTATTGAATTTTCCATATAATGTATATAAAAGTAGGTTAAATGAAGGTTTTAGGGTTAATAATGGTTGGGTTGGTTTTGTCTTTTGCAAATCAACTGGGCATTGTGCCAGCGCCTCAAATTGCAGTTGATATTCAACCGATTCTGCCAGTGGAACTACAGGAACCGCTTGAGTGTATTAATACTGGTATCTCTACAACTCCACCCTGGTTATTGTATCGTGACCCACCTTGGAGCACAAGCGTTCAGATTCCAGATGTTTATAATAGAAGCGATTCAATGTTATCAATGGCTGTAGGTCCTGATGGTAGAATTTATGTTGCCTATACTACAATATGGAATGCAAGTCCAGTATGCCGTGGTTTTGGTCTGGCGAGTTCTACTGATAATGGTTTGACATGGGATAACCGGGTCTACAGGGTAAACAACACAGCCTATACTGAATTTAATCCTGAGATTACAGTTACGAATGATGGCAAGATCTGGATGTGGGGAACCCTTAACGGAGGTTCATACACGAACACACCGTGCTGGCTACGTTCTTCTGTCTTTGGCTACAATAATCCAGACAGTCTAAAAGGATTTTTATTATTTAATATTCCTTACCGATTCTATCCTGAATGTGTATCCTGGGGAAATGGTGATCAATTGTTATTTGCCCAATACACAGTTGATCGCTCCGGCAATAATGATAGTGTCTTTTGTGTGTTTTCCTATGACAGCACGAATTGGTGGGTTTTTACTATCATACCACCTGGAGGTAACCCTGGTATGACCTCAATCGGTCTTGATGTTTCTGGAACTGACACTATTCTCATCCATGGTATTGAATATTTTGATGCTACTGGCAATGATTGGGATGTGGTCTGGTATCTTGATACGCTCAATGGTTCAGGCAATTTCTATGGCTGGTCAACAAATAATACACTTAATGACCGCTATCCTTCGGTCTTCTGCACACAGGGTTATGCCTATATTGCAATCCAGGCAGATGTTGGTAGTGGTAATAATGATATTCTGTTCAACTTCTCAACTGATTATGGTGCAACCTGGAATGGAACACTCATTGATATAACAAATGACGCAATAAATGAAACCTATCCAAGATTAAGTGGCTTTGCAACCACTATTGGCTGTAATTATATCTATGATGCTAATACTGTTAGACATAACTTTTCTGTCTGGAATGGACAGGAAGGAACCTGGCAGACGAGCCCTGAGATTGTAACAGACAATGCATCGGCAAATAATGCCTATCATGCTACTGCACTCTTGTGGACACCTGCTTATTTCCATTCAACCTGGGAAGATACAAGAAATTCCGGCACTGATGGTATTGAGATCTATGCCTCACGAAGGGATGCACCTATTGGTGTCAGTGAGTCTGATTTTACAAAATCTAATAAATTGCGATTATATCCTAATCCATTTAAGGATAAAGTTTCCATTAATCTGAGTCCTGAACTTATTGGAAAGAATCTGTTACTGAAGGTCTATGACCTATCAGGAAAATTGATTAAGACCCAATCCATTATTGCTAATAGTTCTTCTGTTCTGTGGAATGGAACTGATAATTATGGAAGGAAAGTGCCTGCAGGAATCTATGTATTGAGTATTTCTTTGAGTGATAGAATCCTTACTCAAAAGGCAGTATTACTGCAGTAAGAAATATTTTTGAACAATAGACCCCCTGAAGTTTAAATTATAAACATTCAGGGGGTCTATCCCTCCCATCGTAGTTGAATGTAGTGTAGGGCCTTATGGCTGAAGCACGAAAAATTCGTTATTCGGTTTACGGTTGCGAAAAGCGCTTCGGTTTCGTTTTTTTGTTAAGCGACAAGCGACACCGATAGACGAAGCGCATCCCTAAACCGACCAGAGGCAGACTCGCCTTTGGCGAGGAATTTTTCTGATTTGGATTTATCCACCAGGAGGCAACTACTAAAATCTTAAAAATATGAAACAGATAGTAAAAATGGAGAGACTCACTAAATTGTTCAGTTGACACTGATAAAATTTTGGATATAATTGCCAATGGAACTTTCAGTCAATATTGACCATATTGCAACCTTGCGCGAGGCGCGCAAAGAAAAATTTCCTGACCCGGTCTTTGCCGCGGTAGAGGCTGAACTCGGTGGTGCAGATGGAATTACTGTCCATTTAAGGGGTGACCGCAGGCACATTAAAGAAAGGGATTTGAAACTACTCAGAGAAGTCATCAAGACCGAATTGAATTTGGAGATGGCAGTGACTGAAGAAATGTTTAAAATTGCTGTATCTATAAAACCTGACCGGGTTACACTCGTGCCAGAGTCACCAGGAGAAGTAACAACACAGGGTGGTTTGAATTTGGTCAATTTTAAGGGAGATTTAAATAACTTTGTAAAAGGACTAAAAGATTCAGGAATAAAGGTTGGTGTATTTATTGACCCGGAGCCAGAACAAATTTTTGAAGCAAAAAAGGTTGGAGCTGAGTATATTGAAATTAACACCAATGACTATTCAAAGAATCCGAAGGATTTAAAAGAGATTGAAAAAATCAAGAATATGGCGAAGAAGGCATCTGAATCAGGACTCTCAGTCCATGCAGGCCATGGTATTGATTATAAAAATATAACGAACCTGTTAATGATTAAAGAGATTACAGGTTATTCAATAGGTTTTGCAATTGTTGCCCGTTCTGTTTTTGTTGGTCTCAGAAAGGCAACCGAAGAGATGGTTAGATTAATAAAAGGAGTAAAATGAAAAATATTGGTTTGAAACTTGCGATAGTCATAATCCTCCTCGTTGTTGGGCTATACACATTATACCCCACTTTACGATTGTATACTTCAAAGGAACTTTCATCAGAGGAAGAAAATAGTTTAATGAAAAGGGCAATCCACCTTGGACTTGACCTGAAAGGTGGGATGCACCTTGTTCTTGAAATAGACACCACAGGGTTAAAAGAAAAACCAGCAGACCTCAGGGACCGTGCCTTAGAGATTGTGAAGAATCGTATTGATGAATTTGGTGTATTTGAGCCCACCATTGAAAAGCAGGGTAATTCCAGAATTATTGTTCAGTTGCCTGGCGTAGATAGAGAAAGGGCATTGAATATTATACGGAAAGTTGCACATCTTGAATTTAAACTCGTGAGTGACAAAACACAGGATGTAATAAAGGCAATTGATAAATACCTTGTTAAGGGAGATACGAGCGGTTTTGAAGAGCCGTTCAGTTCGTATCTATTCGGTGTTGAAGGTGATATCGGCTTTGATGTCAGAGATGAGGAATCGCTAAAAGTGGCTATTACCCAGGCTCAGAGCGTTATTCCCGAAGATTTGCAGTTTTATTTTGGGACAAAAGAGGTCTATCAGGGAAAAGAAGTAAAAAGGCTCTATCTTTTGAAAAAAGAACCAGAATTGACCGGCGAGACTATTCGTGATGCCACACATAGGCCATACCAGGGTTCAGAACTTCAGTATTCTGGTGCCTGGATGATTGACCTGGAGTTTAAAAGAGAGGCAGCAAGACAGTTCGCATCAGTTACTGGCAGGAATGTTGGTAAAAGATTGGCAATTGTGCTTGATGATGTTGTTCAGTCTGCTCCATATATCAGGGAAAGGATTCCACAGGGAAAGGCAGTCATTACCGGCAATTTCAAGGCTGAAGAGGCAAGGGATTTGGCGATTGTGTTAAGGGCAGGTGCACTACCTGCGCCATTAAAGATCGCTGAGGAACGTTCAGTGGGTCCTTCACTGGGTAAGGATTCAATCACCAGCGGCATTCGTGCATCACTTCTGGGTGCACTATTTGTAGTAATATTTATGCTGATTTACTATTCATTGACCGGGCTTGTTGCAAATTTTGCCCTTGTGTTGAATGTAGTATTACTCGTCGGTATACTTTCAGCATTTGGTGGAACACTGACTATGCCCGGTATTGCAGGAATCGCCTTAACAATTGCGATGTCTGTGGATGCGAATATCCTTATCTTTGAGAGGATAAGAGAGGAATTACATATCGGTAAAACTGTGCTTACTGCAATTGACCAGGGTTTTAGCCGTGCCTGGTTAGCAATCTTTGATTCAAATGTTACTACTATCATTACGGGAATTGTGCTATATATTTTTGGAACCGGTCCGATCCGTGGTTTTGCTCTGACACTGATTATTGGTTTGATTGCGAATCTCATCTGTGCGGTCTTTGTTACCAAAACAATTCTCACTTATTTTACATATAAATTTGAAGTATCAAAATTGAGGATATAATTATGGAACTGATAAAAAATCCAAATCTGCCATTTATGTCCTGGAGAAAATACGGTTTTATTTTCTCAGGTGTGCTTGTAATTATTGCTCTTCTGTTAATCATTGTAAAGGGACCAAGGCTTGGTGTAGATTTTGCAGGTGGTGCATTGGTCTGGGTTAAATTTGAAAAACCTCTGGATATAGGCGATATACGTTCATCTCTTGCCAGAATCGGGCAGGAGCAGGCGTCAATTCAGAGATTGTCTGGAACCAATGAATTTGTCATCCGTTCGGTTACAAAAACTGACCCTGATGCATTTGCCAATAGGGTGCTTGAACAATTGAAAAAGGATTTTTCTGATAATCCAATTGATCTGCGTGCAAAAGAGACAGTTGAGCCCAAAATAAGCCAGGAACTCACAAGGAATACATTGATTGGTGTGCTTGTAGCAATGTTTTTAATGGGGATATATATCTGGTTCAGATTTGATATCCGCTTTGGTATTGCGTCTGTTATTTCTATATTCCATGACTTACTCATTACCATCGGTGCACTGATTCTTACGGGCAGGGAATTTACCATAGTGATAGTGGGTGCACTTTTGACCATTGTTGGTTATTCTATTAATGATACGATTGTTATTTCAGACCGTGTGCGTGAAAACAGGAAAAAAGTTCGTGGTATGCCATTCATTGATTTAATAAATACGAGCATCAATGAAACTTTTTCCCGAACCATTCTGACCGGTTTATTTGTGATTATTACACTTTTCTTGCTATTATTTCTGGGCGGACCAGTGATTGCAGACTTTGCCTTCACCCTCATTGTGGGTCTGATATTTGGAACATACTCTTCAACATTTGTGGTTTGTGCTCTGGTAACCGAGTGGGAATTAAGATCGCCCCAGAAGAAAAAGAAATAGTAATTTAATCAGAATCTCAATTAAATGAGATTTCTCAAGATAGGATTAATTACTGGATGTGGGCTTGGATATTTGGCACTTGCACCAGCAACATTTGGATGCCTTATCAGCATTGTCATATGGTATTTTCTTGCTCATTACCCTTTTATATACTTGGGAATCTTTATTAATCTTTTTTTATGGGGTTTGATAATCAGCAATGAATTTACAAAAGAATGGGGTAGTGACCCGCGAAAAATCGTAATTGATGAATATGCTGCCTTTCTTTTACCTTTATACTTTGTGCCAAAAAATATTATTTTATTGCTCATTGCCTTTTTTCTTTTCAGAATATTTGATGTTTTGAAACCTCCGCCATTGCGTCAATTAGAGAAGCTTCCTGGTGGTTTTGGTATTATGCTTGATGACCTTGGCGCAGCAATTTATACTACTATACTAATTATTATTATTCAATATATATTCAAGGTTTAAAATTTTTAAGCAAGTCAATGGTTCGGTCAATCTCTTGTTCAGTATTGTAGAAATGGGGAGAGAATCTTAAGCAATTATTGCGTAATGATATGGTAATATTATGTTGGTTAAGATAATCAAAAATTTTATGTGCATTTTCTGGTTTTATTGTAATGATTCCAGACTGAGGACCGGTTTCCGGAGTTATTACCGGCAATCCGAGATTTTTAAAGCCCTGCCGCAATCTATCTTTTAATCGCAGTATTCTGGTTTCAACATTTTTTAATCCAAATTCTAACAATATATTTATGTGTTCGGTTAAACCACTTATACCAATGACATTTCTTGTTCCCTGTTCAAACATCCGTGCATCAGCAAACAGCGGGGGAGAGATTTCAAAATTTTCAAAACTCTGCCAATCCGCACCGAGCCAGCCAGTATGAAGTCTTTTTAGTTTGCTGAAATTTTTTTTATTGATATATAAAAATCCTGTCCCTCCGGGTCCAAACAGCCATTTTCCACCACCGCTCGCAAGGAAATCAATGCTCAATGTTTTTGTGTCAATTTCAATGGCACCAACAGATTGAATTCCATCTACTACTAAAAATATTCCTAATTCCTGTAAAAATTTTGAAATGGTATGCAAATCAATCATTTCTCCAGTAAAGAATTGTGTGTGGTCAATAACTACCGCACATGTGTTTTTTGTTATTGATTTTTTCAGGATTTCAAGGGGTTCTTCGCCCTTGAAACTGATAAATTTTTTCGTAATTCCCGGTAAATTATATTCTACTACATATCGCACTGCAGGAAATACTTCAGACATAACAATGATTTCGTCATTTTCTTTCAATGGTAGATTGATTAGCGAAATATAGATTCCAGAAGAAGTATTCTGTGTGAATGCAATCTCTTCTGGTTCAGCATTTATCAATTTTGCAAATACTTTTCTGCTCTGTTTTAACCTTTCAAAATAATCATTAAAATCAAATTCAGCCTGATTTTTATAAGTTTCTATGCACTCTTTGATTGCACTCTCAGCGCGCACTGACATCGGACCAGTGCCGGCATGATTTAAATAGATTTTTTTCTGCGTTATTGGAAACAGATTTCTAAAATTATCTATATTTTTATTATCTGGTGATTGTAGCAAAGACTTCATCGGGTATCTCCTCTAAAAATGGTGACTTTGTGGTAAAAGAAAGATTTCCTGTATATGTTTTACGGGTATTAGCCCTTGTCATATATAATTTCTTCTTTGCCCGGGTAATACCAACATATAATAATCTACGCTCTTCTTCATATCTTCCTTCTTCCTGTGATTTATAGTGCGGTATGATTCCTTTTTCTAAGCCGGTTATAAATACGACATCAAATTCAAGCCCTTTGGCGTTGTGAAGGGTCATCAAAGATACCTTTTCATTTGACCACTCATCAATATCACTTTTTAATGTTATACCTTCCAGATAATCCGCAATTGATGCCTGCGGATTGTTTTTTACATAATCATTAATGGAAATGAGCAATTCTTCCACATTCTTGCGGCGGTCAATCTCTTCTTCAGTCTGCCTCCGTTTGAGAAACTCAAGGTAGCCTGACTCTTTAGCAATACGCAGTGCGAGGTCATAGAGATTAAGTTTTTTACTCAGGTCTATAAATTCATCCATCATTTTAACAAATGATTTTATGTGACCAATTTTATGCTGTGGCAAATCTTTTATTTCTGAACATCTTTTCAGTGCTTCAAAAAGTGTTATGTTCTTTTCTTTTTGATAAGTGACCAACTTATCAAGCGTTTCTTTACCAATGTTTCTTGCGGGGAGATTTATAATACGCTTGAGACAGACAGTATCATTGGGATTATTGATTACCCGTAAATATGCGAGCATATTTTTTATTTCCGCACGTTCGTAAAACTTCAATGCCCCGACTACTTCATAGGGTATTCTGTTCTGGGCAAAAGATTCTTCAAAATTTCTTGATTGGTAATTGAGGCGATAGAATACCGCAATTTCATTGAAATCAGTGCCACGGCGATGTTCTTGATAGATCTTTTCTGCAACATATTCAGCCTCTTCTTTGTCAGTATATGCATCATAGTATTCAATTGGCTCACCAATGTCATTTTTGCACCAGAGCACTTTTTTCTTACGACCACGATTATTTTTTACAACTTCAGAAGCAGCCTTTAAAATTATTTTTGTGGAACGATAATTCTGTTCCAGTTTTATAATCTTTGTTTCTGGATAATCTTTTTCAAAATCAAGGATATTTTTGATTTCGGCACCGCGCCAGGAATATATGGACTGGTCATCATCTCCGACAACACAGAGATTACGATATTTTTGTGCGAGCAATTTAGTAAATACATACTGGGCATGATTGGTGTCCTGATATTCATCAACCAGAATATACTTGAATCTGTCCTGATAATGTTCAAGAACTTCGGGTTTGCTTTTAAAGAGTTCAACTGTCTTTAGAATCAGGTCATCAAAATCAAGGGCATTGCATTCTTTCAGCCGTTGATTATATAGCTTGTATACTGTTTTGATAATGTTACCATATTGATTATATACGGGCGAATGATAATTATTCGGGTTAACAAGATTTTCTTTTGCCCGATTTATACATTGAAGGATAAAATCAGGTTTTAATTCTTTAATATCCAGCAGCAATTCTCTGAGACAATCTTTTACAAGGGACAATTGGTCTGATTCATCGTAGATTGTAAAATTTGTATCTATACCGATATGATGTGATTCTTTTCGCAAAATCCTTGCACAGGTGGAGTGGTATGTTCTTATCCAGATATCTGGGTTTTCATTGTTTAGAAGATTGCACACGCGCTGTTTCATTTCCTCAGCGGCTTTATTGGTGAATGTAACCGCAAGAATATTTAAGGGGTCTACCCCCTTTGAAATAAGATAGGCAATGCGGTAGGTAATCACACGGGTTTTGCCACTGCCTGCTCCAGCAAGAATAAGTAATGGACCGTCTAATATCTGGACTGCCTGCCATTGCTCTTTATTCAGTTCTTTTTCAAAATTAGTAGTCTCTGTTAAAGGCATAACGATTACTTTAAACCAATTGCGCCAACAAACACAAGGCTTATCAGCCCCAGGATGACGAGATCAACTAATAATCTATCTGTTCGTGATAAATTTTGCTTATTATTAAATCTTTCTTTTATACAATTAAAAATTAGTAATAATATTAAATATCCAACCCCGACACCGAGTGTATTTACCGTGATGTTCAAAAAATTAAAACTGGAATTTATATTCAAAAAGGCTGTACCATAAATTGCAAAATTTGTTTGAAAAAACTCTGGATAGGCATTAAATATTTCTGCATAAGGAAAATTCAATTTATTGATAATGGTCTTTATTAACTCTATTATCAGGTATGTTGTGATTATAAAACCGAAAATCTTCAGGTAGCTGAGGTTCAATGGTATTATCAGAAAATGGTGGATTAACATTGTAAACCAGGTGCTAATGAGCATAATCGCAGTAGTAATAATACCGACAGTCAGGCATTCTTTGATACTCAACTGGTATAATATTAATGGACAGATACCTAAGAGTGGATATAATATTATATTATTTACAGTTATATTTTTGATGAATATTGATATTAATGTATCATTCATTTTTTCGTTTTACCTTGAAAAATATTGCCAGGACAAATGCAGTTATTATAAACGCACCAGATGGTGCGCCTAAAATGATTACAGGGTTTGCTGCCGGGTCAGAACTTAGAACCGGTTGATTGAATAGTGTTCCTCTGCCGAAGATTTCTCTGACCATACCAACCACAAGAAAAATTAATGAGATTTTTGACCACTTTTTTACGCCATTAAAAGTAAAGGATAATATTTCATCGGTATTTTTGAAATTGTTTATATAGTTAAAAAGAAAACTGCTCACAGCAGTGAGTGGTAAGAACAGTTCTATTCCGCTGTGCACTGATGGTATATGGATTTGCATAAACTGATCAATGAGGCTGGAAATTGTTGCAGAAATAATGATCAGAATAATTGTGCTATTAGATTTGATGAGATACTTTTTAAAAAGGTTGGCAATAATGCTGGAGATGATAAAGACAATAATGACAACTAAACCGATGGCGAGACTATTGATTGCTGAATTGGTGAGCGCAATGAAAGGTAATAAACCAATAATAATCAATAAATCATTGGTTTTTGAATTATTATTCATTTCAGATATTCTTTATACTTTTCAATGTTCGCCTGGACGCTTTTAATTAAAGCCTGCGAAGAAATGGTTGCTCCGGAGATGGCATCAGGCATACCGGTTTTAAATTTTTCAAGAAATTCAGGGTTCCTTATCTGTTCACCAATACCTTCGGTTTCTTTTGAGTAAGTGATTATAATTTTTTCAGTCATTCCATCTTTGCGTATCCCCACAATATATTTTATGGTATCAAGATATCCGAATGTCTGTCCATTGAATACAATACCGAGTGTCTCAGGATATGCCAGTGCATACCAGAGTGTGTCTTTTATTACCTCAATAAAATTTTTTGCCTCAGGAAAAATTTGACATTTTGGGTCCTCTGGTTTACATTGTGCCAAAAACTGACTATATTTCTGTAGCCCATTTTTTATACCTTCACAAACCGCTTTTGATGAAATTGTCGCCCCGGTTATTACATCTATTTCACCACCATCTTTTTTTAAAGAAATTTGAGAGATATCTTTTCCAATAAATTGATTAATAAATACTTTTTCCCTTACTTTTGAGCCGAGCCCCTCAGTTTCTTTAAATCCTTCGCTTTTACCACCGATATAGATTCCTGTTATTTTCTCTTCATGATTAATGCCCACTGTAATGGGAATAATTCCAATATATCCTCTGCTCCATACTTTGAATACAATCCCTTTTAAATTTTTTGATGAATCAAACGCCTGAAATACTGTATCAGGAATTATGGGAATGAATTCATTAGCATCCATCACTCTTTTAAGAATATTGATATATTTTTGAGTTTCGGTCTGGGCAATGAGTGGCATTGTATACAAATTTATTATGGTCAGAAATAGAATACTGACCAGTAGAAAAACTATGATTAAGATTGATTTTTTCAATTTGACCTCCTGATTATTATTTTTTCAATAATTTTTTCCATCTGTCTTTGTTTTTCGTTTTTTAATAGTGATTCTATCAATAAATGGTGTGCAGATATTCATTATAAGTATTGCCGGGGTAACACCTTCAGGAAAAATAGAATATAATCTTAAGAGCACGGTAAGAATGCCACAACCAATGCCGAAAATCCATCTACCACTCTTTGTTAGGGGCGTTGTGACCCAGTCTGTTGCCATAAAGAATATTGCAATTAAAAGACCACCTGAAAATAGATAGAAGAGTGGATTCATTTTATTGAATAGTATAGCACTTAACAAGAGAAAACTGAAAAGATAACCCAGGATAATCCGATAATCAACGATTTTTAAAAATAGCAGGAAGATTCCTGCAAGAATTATGGTCAGTTTACAGGTTTCACCAATAGACCCACCGATATTACCAAGGAATAAAATCTTTAAAAAACTGAAAGAGTTATAACTATTAATAATGGTCCCTGCATCTCCATAGTAGCCAGGATTTTTCAGAATCGTTAATGGTGTTGCCTGAGTAATTGTATCAATACCTGAAATTGTTCCATTAAATGGACTGTGCCAGGCAGTGGTCATCAGGGCTGGAAAACTGAACATCAAGAATGCCCTGCCTGTGAGCGCCGGATTTAAAATATTGAATCCCAGTCCACCGAAAATTTTTTTGACAAGTATTATTGAAAAAGCACCGCCAGTAATCGGTATCCATAAAGGTACCCCAGGCGGCAAACTCATCCCCAGCAGCATCCCGGTTAAAACAGTAGATATATCATAAATTATCTGCTTTTTTCTAAAATATTCATAGATTAGTTCAGAGATTACACAGGAAGCAATACAGAAAATAACAACAATCAGAGCGTATATTCCAAAATTGAATATACTGAAGACCAGAGAGGCGAGGAGTGCAAGGCAGACAATGTATACTGCACGACCTGTGTTTTTCCCTGATAAGATATGGGGGGCTGATGAAACGATAAGTAAATTATCCATTTGCGGTTCTCATCTTTGCAAATTTAAAATAATGTAAAAGAGGAATATTCGCCGGACATACATAAGAACAGCAACCACATTGAATACATTCACTCAGACCATATTCATACGCTTGGTCTAATTTATCCTGTTTTATGTTATAATAGATAACATTAGGTAACAGGTTCATTGGGCAGGTATCAATACACGCAGAACAGCGAACACAATCCTTTATCTCAGGTTCGGGTATTTCTGATTGGAATACAATACCATTAACCTGTTTTATCACTGGTGTATCAAGGGAAAATTGGGCAATACCAGTCATCAGACCACCAAATATGACCTTTTTTAAATTTCCTTTTATGCCGCCGCAAAATTGGATAATATCAGAGACTGGAGTGCCCAGCCTCACTAAAATATTTTTTGTTTCATTTATTGCATCACCGCTCACAGAGATGACCCTTTCAATCAGGGGTTTTTTGTATTTTACTGCCTGGAATACTGCATAACAGGTACTGACATTATGAACCATACAGCCTATGTCCACTGGTAATTTATTGCTTGGAACATTTCTCCTGGTAATTTTTTTAATCAATAATCTTTCTGCACCCTGTGGAAACTTATCAGGAACAATCAATACCCTGACACCTTCTTTTTTGAATAAATCTGCTGCCGATTTATAAGTCTTTGAAATAGCAAAGATTAAGTCCCTCGCACCAATAATTTTTTGAATAATTCTTGCACCTTCTATTACACACATTGGGTATTCAAGCATCATACGATAATCAGCAGAGAGGTTTGGTTCTGATTCACAACCGTTTATAATCAAAAAGTCTAAATTTTTTTCAGCAGCGGACAGAAGTTTTATATCTGTAGGAAATGCACCACCACCCAATCCCACAATGCCTGCCTCCTTTATTCGGTCTAAGAGTTCTTGCTCAGTAAGTGAATGATGGTCAGTGTCAATAAAATGGTGTTCCCAATTTTCAGAATAGTCAGATTCAATGACACAGCATAGTGCTTCACTGAGTAGTGGATGTGGATGCATTTTTATATCAATTATTTTTCCAGAGATGCTTGAATGGATATGTGCAGATATATTACCATCTGCTTCGCCAATCTTCATTCCAATTTGTACTTTGTCACCTGATTTGACTAAAGGGATAGCAGGTTTTCCCTGATGCTGAATAAACGGGATATATACTTTTTTTGGCATAGGCATTACCTCAATGCCTGAATTCATAAGATCTTTCTGTTTGCCCAGGTATATTCCGCCACTAAGAAAATTTAACATCAGCGGTATTATATGCCTTTTTATGCTCAAGTCAATAAAAAGATAGTAGGTAGTAAGTAGTAAGTAGTAGGTAGTAGGTAGAAACAAGTATCCAGAATTGAGAATCAAAGAAACATCCATGCCCTATAACCATAGACCATTCACTTAAGCGTCTTTCGTTATACGGTTGCGAAAAGCGTTTCGTCAATCGTCAAAGTGTCATGTAGCGTGTTTTAAAACCTCACAAAACAGACAGACCAAATAGACCAGATAAACCAAACAGACTAAAGAAGGTCCCGAGCAAATGCGAGGGAATAGACCAAAATGTGCTTGACTTTTGACATTATTTATATATAATTAAAATAATGCTAACGATTAGAGGAGGTGGCATTATGCAAAAGATACTTGCAGTTTTCCTTCTTGCTTTGATATTTGTTGGTTGTGGTCCTAAATGGGCAAAGAAGGAAACGATGGATGCCCTTAATGAAGCACGTGCTGCTCTACAGGCAGCCGAGGCAAAGATAAGCGAGCTGGAGAACGAGAAAACGCAATTGCTTGCTCAAAAGGCAGAACTGGAACAGGAAATTGCTAATCTTTCTGCTGAGGTTGATGCATTACAGACAAAGATTGATACACGTTGCAAAAAGAAATAGGAGGCAAAAATGAGAAGACTTATTGGATTATTATTTATATTGGTTCTTATTCTCCCTGCATTTGCTCAGGAGAAATTGACTGAAGAACAAGCACAAGCAGAGCTTGCATCAGTAAAAGAAAAACTCCAGCAAGCAGAACAGCGCATAGCCTCTCTGGAATCAGAGATTGCATCTTTGAAGTCAGATATTGCAAACCTTGAGGCAAGGCGCGATGAATTAAAGAACAAACTTGCCCAACTGCAGGAAGCCTGGAAAATATGCCAATATGGCAGGTATAAGGTCAATGAGGGTGATTGGCTATCAAAGATTGCCAGTATGCGCAATGTTTATGGCGATGGTAAAAAATGGCCTATGATATATGAGGCAAATAAGGATAAGATTAAAAATCCAAATCTAATCTATCCGAACTGGGTACTTTTAATACCAACCCTTGATAACTATACCATTGTTCCAGGTGACTGCCTCTGGCTAATTGCCACATATTTATCAATATATTCAGATGCAAAAAGATGGCCAGAAATATATGAGGCTAATAAAGATAAGATAAAGGACCCTGATTTGATCTATCCCAAGCAGGTCCTGACCATACCGCACGATTAATTAAAGATTGAGGAGGGGCTGAAATGCCCCTCCTGTTAATTTCTAAAAAATTTATTGAAAGCCGAAATCTCACTTGTCGGTTATGACCCTGCATACATTTTGGGTATGCAGGATGAATTATTGAGATATATTCAACATGAGTTTGGAATCATTGTGGTAATGCGCAATGATACAATATATCTCAAGGGTTCCTCTGATAAAGTTAGACTTGCAAAGAATTTTATCCAGGAAGTGCTCAAGGTCTATCCGAAACCATTCATTTTTAAGAAATCGGCTGAAAATATTGAACCTGAAGATGCTCACGCAGTAATAACTCCCAAAAGAAAGATTCGGGCAAAAGGTCCTGGACAATCAGTATATTTAAGTTCAATTGATGAATATGATATTGTGGTCAGCATCGGTCCAGCAGGAACAGGTAAGACCTATCTTGGTGTTGCTAAAGCAGTTGCATATCTGATGGAGAAAAAAGTGGAACGAATTATCCTTACCCGTCCGGCAGTGGAAGCGGGTGAATCGCTCGGATTTCTTCCAGGTGCAATTGAAGAAAAAGTAGACCCTTATTTACGGCCTCTGTTTGATGCCCTGAATGATTTTTTACCTTATGACCGCATTAGAAAATATCTTGATATGAAGGTTATTGAAGTCGCACCGCTTGCCTATATGCGTGGTAGAACGCTCAATGATTCTTTTATAATCCTTGATGAAGCCCAGAATACAACCGGTATGCAAATGAAGATGTTTCTTACAAGAATGGGCTGGAGGTCAAAGGTTGTTGTTACCGGCGATATTACACAGGTTGACCTGCCGCCCAATGTTCTTTCCGGACTTATTGAGATTCAGCAACTTTTATCCGGTATCAAAGGAATTAAGTTTGTATATCTTGATGAAAAGGATGTTGTAAGACATAGACTTGTTCAAGATATAATTAAAGCTTATGAAAATAAAAATTCCTTATAAATATCCTGTTTTTATCGGGATTCTTATATTTTTGAATATCATTTTTTTACCTGAATTCCGGGGCAGACATTTTAGCTTTAAAGAAGGAGAAATAGCTACTGAAGATGTAATCGCACCATACAATTTTTCTATTCCTAAAACAGAGCAGGAATTGATTGAAGAAAAAAATCAGATTGCACAGCGTCTGCCTTCAATTTACGATTATAATACCGGTATTATAGAAAATTTAGAGCAGAGTATCAATCAATTAGAAGTGCTGATTGACACATTGAAAGTTCGTTATCCCAGAGATACTTTAATTTACATAATTCAGAAAGAATACGGATTGCCAAAGGATGTTATTTCTTATTTATTAAAAAACAATTACAAGTATCTCTTAAAAAGATTGCTGAAAGACCTCAGTTTTTATCTTTCAAAGGGTATTGTTGTAGACAAATCTGTCCCAAATAGAATTTTAATTATTACCCGTGGAGACAAGGAAACATTAATTTCAATTGATGAAGTCTATTCAGTCGCTGAGGTGGAAAGTTTACTCAGCATAAAGGCAGTAAATGAGTATAGACAATTAATTAAATATTTTATTAAACCGAACATTATATTTAACGAACAGAAGACCAATGAGCGGATTGAAGAAGTTTTTGCCAATGTGAAAAAAACAAAGGGGGAAGTTTTAAAAGGAGAGTTAATTATAGAGAAACACAAGAAGATTGACCATAAAGCGCTGGAAAAGATTGTTGCCCTGGAAAGAACATATATATCTTACGGAACCTGGCAAATATTGAAAGCTCTGATTTTTCGTAATCTATTGTTTTTAGCTCTCATTTTTTCAGCTATTTATTTTGCCCGGCGAACAAAACTGGATATTATTGAAAATAAAAATCTAATGTTCAGTGTTGTTCTATTTTTAATTTATGCTGTAATCGGCAGGATAACTTACGAGGCAAATGCAGTATATCTTCTACCCGTATCATTTTTTATTTTTCTGTTCTCACTCTATTTTAATGTATTTGCTGGATTCTTCTTTGCTATTATTTTTAGTTCGCTTATTGGTGTTATTTACAACTCACTACCGATTTTTTTGTTTCTGCTCGTTAGCGGAATAATAGCAAGCCTCACGACGCACACGATAAAAAGTAGATATCTTATGTTCCAACCGATGATATATGTATGTGTCACTAATGCTGTTACCATTATTTTTATTGACCTTTATTTGTCTGCTTCACGCATTAACCTGGTTAATATTGGTACTGGTGTATTAAACGGAATTATAAGTGTTGTAGCATTGATAATATTATTGCCACTCTTTGAAAGCATTTTTGATTTTACAACTGATTTTACACTCTTAGAATTGGGAAATCTTAACCTTCCTATTTTTAAAGAGATGTCAATGCGTGCACCTGGAACATATCATCATTCTGTTGTGGTAGGGAATCTTGCTGAAGCAGGTGCATCAGCAATCGGAGCTGACCCAGTATTTGCTCGGGTCGGTGCTTATTATCATGATATAGGAAAATTAAAAAAGCCAGAATATTTTATTGAAAACCAGATTGGTCAGAAAAACCCTCATGATAATTTGAAACCACAGATGAGTGCATTGGTTATCATTTCTCATGTTAAGGATGGATATGAAATGGGGAAAGATATGAAATTACCCAAAAATATTTTGTCCATCATCGCTGAACATCATGGGACATCGCGCATTGAAAGTTTTTATCGTAAGGCATTACACTCTGCAGAGAAGGTGAGTGAAGAAGTATTCAATTATCCTGGTCCAAAGCCGAAGACCAGAGAGGCTGCAGTCGTGATGCTTGCGGATTCTGTAGAAGCAACAGCGCGGGCAGAAAAAAATATCACAGTGAGCAAATTGCAGAAAATTCTGAAAGAAAATTTTGACAAAAAATTTAATGAAGGGCAACTGGACGACTGCCCCATTAACCGGGTTGACCTGGAACAAATAAAGACTGCCTTTTTACCGATATTAATGGGTATCTTCCATCCCCGTGTTGATTATGAAGAAGAAGGCACAAACGCCAAAGATAAACATATTTAATATAACAAAGCATAAGATTGGTAATGAAATGAAGTTAAAGCGGTTTGTGAAATATGTTATTAAAAAAGAAAATTATAAAGAACTTATGTCATTGAACATTATCATTGCAAATGCTCAATATTTAAAAGAACTGAACAAAAAATTTTTTCATAAAAATAAAACAACGAATGTTATTTCATTTAATTTAGATAGTGTCGGTGAGATTTATATTTCCCATGACGAGGTTCATTCTCCTGAAGATTTTTATTACTATATTGTTCATGGACTATTACATATTATAGGCTATGACCATTATAATAAAAGAACAGAACAAGTGATGGACAATAAGTGCCGATTTTATTTGAGAGATTTTTCAATTTTGTAGTCTTTAGTTTTTATGGTTTACAATATTATTTTAATATTGATTCTTCTCATATGCAGTGCCTTCTTTTCCGGTATGGAGGCGGCAATATTTTCAATCGGCAAGTTCAGGGTAAAGAGCCTTTTATTTGAAAACATCAGGGGTGCAAAAAACCTGAGCCGTGTAAAAGAAGACCAGGGAAAGACACTCTCAACATTGCTGCTACTAAATGATTTGGTGAATATTGGCGCTTCATCAGTGGCTGCGGTTATTATCAGCCAGATATTTATACAATACCATCTGAATCCTGTTTTTTTTGTTGTTCTTGAAATTTTTTTAATGACATTTATTCTCCTTGTATTTGGTGAGATTACACCAAAAACAGTTGCATTGAATAATGCCGAGTTCTTCGGTTTAAATTTAAGTTTTATTATTGTTTTTCTTAATAAAATAACAGAACCTGTTACAGCGCTGACTGCTAAAATTGTCCATTTAATTATACCACAGAAAAAAGTCGTCGCAGTCTCTGAAGAAGATATAAGGGCGATGCTACTGGAGGCGAAAAAAATGCAGATCCTTGATGAGAATGAAGAACGATTAGGCTATCAGATACTAAAATTCGGTCGAGCACTCGTTGAAGAAGTTTTGATACCAGCACCGCAGGTAGTTGGTTTAGAGGCGGATAAGACATTATCTGATGCAATGACAATAATCAAAAAAAGCGGGCACTCACGGATTGTAGTTTATGCTGATAGAAATAGGGTGGTCGGTGTCTTATATGCCAAAGACATACTTTCACAGTCCTTAGCACTGGAGACAAAAATTTCAGAGGTGATGCGTAAACCGTTTTTTGTATTGAAAAATAAACCGATTGATGAACTACTTACTGAATTTAGAAAGAAGGCAGTCCATTTTGCTGTAGTCAATGATGAAAGCGAATCTTTTTTGGGTATTGTGACCTTGAATGATGTATTCAGGTATCTTTTTGGAGAAATAACTGGACCATAGTATGATTTTAGTTCTTGCTGCACTATCTATTATTCTGGTTATGGGCATTTTCACTGCTTCAGAAACAGGCTATTTGTGTGTTGATAAAACAAAGGTTTTTTATGCTGCTGAACAAAATAAAACCTGGGCACTTATAACCAGGCGATTCGTTAAGAAACCGGCAGAATTCTTTTCCACAATTCTGGTTTGTGAAGATTTTCTGATTGTGGTAGCATCCAATTTGCTGGCACTATTTTTTATTAGAAATTTTGGAGAGAAATGGGTCTTTTTATCTACTATAATGCTTTCACTCTTTTCTTTAATTTTTGGACAGTTAATTCCAAAATCAATTGCCTTGAACTATCCTGAGAAAACATTGCATTTAACAACAGCTATCATCTGGTTTTTTAGAATATTTCTTATACCGGTCGTGGCATTATTCGCGGGTATCAGTCAAGGTATTGCAAGTTTGTTCAAAAACCGGCAAAAGAACGCAATTATCAGGCATCAAGATATTGTTTTTGCAATTGGTGAATACGAGAAGGATACAAGTTTACTCGCTTCAAGGCTATTTGATTTCTCTAAAAGAAAGGTTTATGAAGTTATGGTTCCCATTACGATGACTGTTGCCTGTGAAAAGGGCGACGATTTTAAGAAATTCTGTTTTGAATCCCGCAAAATTTTTCGGTATATACCAATCTATGAAAAGAACAAAAATAATATTATTGGCATTGTAAATACCAGAGACTATTTTTTAAATGGACGGGCGGAAATCAGACCTCCTTTTTTTGTGAATGAAAATGAGCGATGTATGCCGACATTTTTGAAGATGAAGAACAATAAAGAGTTTTTTGCTATTGTTAAGAACGATAATAATGAAGTCACTGGTATCGTAACCATCTATGACCTTATTGAAGAGCTCGTTGGCGCCATAAGGGAGGAGAGGTAAAAAATTTCTTGACTTTCGTCAAAATTTTTATATAATAATTCACATTAGCCAGGGTAGCTCAGTTGGTAGAGCACCGGACTGAAAATCCGGGTGTCCGCAGTTCGATTCTGCGCCCTGGCATTTATGTTATATATATTTTT
Organism: Caldifarciminota bacterium; assembly: GCA_037443805.1. Taxonomy (GTDB): domain Bacteria; phylum Hydrothermota; class Tepidihabitantia; order SM23-42; family JAOAFX01; genus JAOAFX01. The sequence goes on from JBBINQ010000018.1 coordinate 20,365, forward strand.
AACAAAAAATTTACTACATCATAAATGAATAGATATATTGGTGAATTTGCTGCATTGGGAACTTCATTCTGCTGGTCATTTGGCTCTGTATTTTTTACAATCGCTTCGCGGTTGATCGGCTCAACTGAGGTCAACCGCATCAGGCTCGTTCTGGGTATGCTTTTTTTAATGTTTACACACTGGCTCATATCCGGAATGGTGCTTCCTTTAAACGCCCTGCCATACCACTGGTTCTGGTTTGGTATTTCCGGTGTAATTGGATTCACTATTGGTGATACATTTTTGTTTCGTGGATATGTTCTCATTGGACCTCGTCTGACAATGCTATTGATGTCACTTTCTCCTATCTTTGGAACTGTATTAGCCTGGATATTTCTTAAAGAATCGTTGAGTTTCTTAGAAATTATTGCAATTATTATTACGATTTGCGGCATCATTATGGTTCTTTATGACAAAACGAGCGAAAACACAAAGAAAGGAAATTTTTTTACGGGAGTGGTCTGCGGAATTTTGGCTTCGTTATGCCAGGCACTTGGTTATTTCGCTTCAAAAAAAGGGCTCCTTGGTAATGGCTTTTCAGCGCTTTCAGGCAATTTGATTAGGATCCTATTTGGTGCAATTTTCATCTGGTTAATAACTATTTTCCAGGGAGAAACAAAAAAAACTCTGGGTAAATTGGTCAATAAAAAGGCAGATTTGGCAATGATTGGTGGTGCGGTCTTTGGTCCATTTATCGGAGTCTGGCTTTCCTTAGTAGCAATTCAGTATGCTTATATTGGAATCGCATCAACATTGATGGCATTACCGCCAGTAATCCTTATACCAATTTCGCACTGGGTCTTTAAAGAAAGAATTACCTATATTTCAATAATTGGCACAATCATTGCACTTTGTGGTGTTACAATTATTTTTCTCATCTAAACTTCCCATTGACAATCGGCAAAAATTTAATAAAATTAATATATATGGATAATGGTTTTCGTGAAGAATTTATCGCAAGGCTTAAGCCTTTGTTATCACAATATGATGCGAACTTCCATAATTTTTTAAATACTGGTCAAAATATTGATAATACGCTTCAGACCAGTTCAGAGCTTTTAGTTGAAATCCGGCAGAGATTCTATAATCTATCTGTTACTGTAGAGCTCGTTTTTGAAGGAGTAGCAGTTTTTGATAATGAAATCAAAAAAACGCATGAACTGTTAAAAAAAAGTATTAAAAATTTTAATGATTCACTTGCCATATCAGAGAAGGTCAGTTTTGACCTCAATAATATAACAGATATTCTTAAAAAAATTCACCAGCAGGCAGATAATCTTGGCGGAATAATTCAGGATATTGGACTTGTATCCGAATCAATTGAGGTTGCTTCACGCAATGCCGGGATCACTGCCTATCATGCGGGTAGACAGGGTAGAGGATTTGAAGTGATTGCACGAGAAATGACAGGTCTGGTGCGCCATTCGCAGAAACCAACGAAAGCCATTCCTGCCATTATAAATGAATTAATCATAGGGGTTGAGGAATTGGCGCAGGATTTAAAGAAAATTCAGGGTGTCATAGATTATTTAAAAGAGATTGCGGAAAAATTTATAAATATAAATAATGAATTACTCAATTTAGTCCCCTATCTTGAAAATGCAATAAAAGATGTATCTAAAACTATTGCAACACAGAAAGAATTGCATACAAATCTGCATCAGGAAAGTGAAAAATTACCCATATATCTGGAAGAGATATATAATATAACAAGAACTACAGCGATAACTGAAATATTTTTAGGCGCATTTTTTCAACACTTAAATAATATAAAGAATAATTTGATGACAGTAGACGATGATTATAATTTTAATTGTTTCTTTAATACATTCATTAAAATATTAGAGAACGAACCACAAATAGAAGAGGGATTTGATAAGTTGGTGGGCAGCGCATTTAAAAAACTTGACCTATATTCTGCAGAAAGATTTATTCTTCAGTTTGTTGCTGAAGCTAAACATCTTAATGAAATTATTACACAGATTACAGAAAGGATAAAGTCCTGGTCAAAAACACATAATTTTGCCAATGAGACACTTTCCAGGGCTAAAGTATTTTATCAGGATATCAGGGAATTACTCAGTTCTTTAGATGATAAATCATATAGGTTAAAGGAACTTATTAACAAGGTTGATAAACCATTACAGGAGTTAAAAAGAATTACTGAGCGCTCTAAATTACTCGGATTATATGCTGGTATTGAAAGTGCCAGAAGTGGTGAATATGCGAGTGCACTGGAAGTAGTAACTAATGAGATAAAAACGCTTTCCGTAAGGTCATTAGAGTTTGTTGGAAATATTGATGTTTTAAAAAATGAAATTATGAAGGATTTTAAGGTGCTCATTTCCTGTTTTATTAGAGGCTTGGGAGATGTAGAATTAGGGCAGGATGCCTTAAATAACTCTTTAGTTGCGGTGAATGAAAGCATTAAAGTTATTGATAACCTTTCAGCCCTTTGTCAGGAAATGCTCGGTTCTACAGAGCAGATGATAAGCCAGTGTGGTCTGCTCGGAGAGCACCATCGGAATTTTGAATCTGAATATAAAAAAATAAGTGAATATTTTGTCACCTATAATGAAACAATAAAATCAGAGAAGGCATTGACAAAAGAGATGGCAGGTGTTGTTCAGGAATTTAAAAAGAACATTGCTTTTGTACCAGCGGAGAAAAAAAGAATCGTTTTTCGGACAACAGAAGACCCGATCGTGCTTGATCCCGCTATCAGAACCGATACAACAAGCCATCAGGTTATTGAGCAGATATTCACAGGTCTCTATACATTTGACCAGTTAAACCATTTAATCCCTGCTGTTGCCCATTCGTTTTCTGTTTCTGCAGATGGTAGAATTTGGGATTTTTATATAAAGAAAGGAGTAAAATTCCACAATGGTGTAGAGGTTCTGGCTAAAGATGTGCTCAGTTCTTTAAATCGTGTAAAAAAGGGTCCAAATGCGAATTTTTTTGAGTATCTCTCTGATATTGTAGTAATAGACCCGTATCATATTAGATTTATCTTGAAATTCCCTTATGTTCCATTTCTTGCAAACCTTGCCTGCGGTGTTGGTGATATTGTGCCACAGGATTGGAATACAGAGAGCCCAATTGGATGTGGTCCATTTAAGTTGATTTCTTACGAAAAAGACAAAGAAGTTATTCTTGAGGCATTTGATGATTTTTTTGATGGCAGACCTTACATTGATGAATGTATCATCAAAAAGGTTGCTGATGACAAAGAGGCATTAGAGCTATTTAAGGCAGGTGAGATATCAATATTAAATTTGACATCAGATATGCTAAAAGAATTTTCACCAGAAGATATCTATTCAGGCTCAGTGCTTTCCACTCAATATCTCACCGTCAACTTTTCTAAAAAATCTCCATTTTTAGATGTGCGCGTGCGCCAGGCAATGAATTATGCAATAGATAAAGAATATTATTGTCGCGAATTACTTAAAGAAAAAGCAATCCCTGCGCGTGGTGTTTATCCGCCAGGATTGCCCGGTTACAATAATAACATAATTGGTTACCCTTATGACCTTAAAAAGGCAAGGGAACTGATGAAAGAGGCAGGGTATGGTGCAGGCATACCCGATACTTTTGTGCTTGATGTGAGAACTGGCAAGGATTCAATAAAAAGGGCAGAGTTTTTAAGGGATTCGCTCGGTAAGATCGGCATCCACCTTCAAATCAATTCGTTATCCTGGGAGGAATTTTTGGAAAAGACTTATAGTGGCAATAGTATAATGAGTTTAAGGGGCTGGGTTTCAGATAATGGTGACCCAGACAATTTCACCTATACGCTTTTCCATTCGCATAGTTTTGGTGCAAGTGGAAACACCTCTTTCTATTCTAACGAAGAACTTGATAAAATGATTGAGTCTGCACGTTCTGAACAGTTACCGCGTCGCCGCATTGAATTATATCAGAAAATAGAAAAAATGATTGTTGACAATGCACTCTGGGTCTTTTTGTCTCATGGAGTTGATTGTTATGCGGTTAAGAAGGACATCAAAGGTTTTGTTGTTGACCCATTTGGCATTGTCCGTTTTCGTAACCTTTATTGTGTGTGATATGGATACCTTGATTATTTTTAAAATACTTGATGAATTGATTGGTCTGGATATAAAAAAGGTGCGTGAAGTAACAGAACTACCCACGGTTGTACCTGTTCCCAGAGCACCCGGGTTTCTTCTGGGTCTTGCAAATATTCGTGGAGAAGTTATACCGATTATTTCTTTACGAAGACGTCTGGGTTTGAGTGGCGATGAAATTTGCAATCTCTCGCTGGTTGTTGAAGAGGATGAACGGATTGCTGGTTTGCGTGTTGATGAACTTGTAGGAACAAAGAAAATTAATGAAAAAAATATTAACAAAAATTCTGAACTGCTTTCTACAAAGAAAGAGAAGGATTTTTTCCTCGGTGTCTATGAAACAGATGAAAAGCCAATTCTTATTCTAAATCTTCAAAAGGTATTAACATAAAAAAAATCTTGACTTTTTTCAAAATTATGATAAAATACTATTCTTAAGCATATGGTTGGTGTTTTATGGTTTCAATGTGGGGTTTATGGGATTTTCAATATGGGAAAAAGGAGGTTAAATGAGAATCCTGGTCGTTGACGACGCAATGTTTATGCGTCGTATGCTAACTGATATTTTAGAGAAAGGCGGACATACTGTGTGCGGAGAAGCGTCAACCGGTAAAGAGGCAGTTGAGCGTTATAAAGAATTGAAACCTGAACTGGTAACAATGGATATTATTATGCCCGATATGAGCGGAATAGAGGCGGTCAAAGAGATTAAAAAAATTGACCCGAAGGCAAAGATATTAATGGTTTCAGCGATGGGTCAACAGGCATTGGTTCTTGAAGCAGTTCAGGCGGGCGCAATAGACTATGTTGTTAAACCATTCCAACCCTCAAGGGTGCTGGAGTCAATTGAACGGATAATGAAGAAATAAATAATTGAATTAAAAAATGATGGAAGAATATTTAGACCTTTTTATTAGTGAAATTGAATCTTATATAAAGCAATTAGACCATGAACTTTTAGACCTTGAAAAGAATACCAAAAATCATAAGGCAATTCTTGAAGTTTTTAGAATTTTGCATACAATTAAAGGGATGGCACAAACAATGGGCTTTGAAGATTTAGGTAATCTTACCCACTCAATAGAAGATTTGCTCTCAGAACCTAAGGCAAAAGGTGAAATTGATAAGCGGGTCGTTGATTTTATCTTTGTGATTACCGATTTTCTGAGTAATTTTATAAAGGCTTTAAAGAACAAAAGTATGCTGCCAGCTACAGATACGCTGTTGAAGACCTGCCAGGATATTAAAGAAGGTAAAGAAGTTGTCATCGGAAAATCAATGACCGCAACACAGGAGATGGGCGAAATAAAAATTAAGATGGCAAAGCTTGATACACTATTCAATCTTACAAATGAATTGCTTATTGTCCGGTCAAGACTAAATAAAATAAGTTCAGAGATGAGTAATATTGAATTACAGACACTCAGCGAGACTGCTTCACGATTAATTGCAGTATTACAGGATGAAGTGGCACGATTGAGGATGTTGCCATTAACGACCGTCTTTGAATTTTTCCCGCGCTGGCTGAGAGATGAGGCAAAGAGGCAGAACAAAGAAGTTGATCTTCAAATCATTGGTGGTGAAGTTGAGGTTGACCGTTCAATCATTGATGTCCTCAAAGAACCAATTATGCATCTTTTGCGTAATGCGCTTGACCATGGTATTGAAAAAGAAGGTAAGATAATATTGCAGGCAATCAAAGAGCGTGAATTCATAAGAATCAGTGTGATTGATAATGGTCGAGGTATTGATATTGATGAAATTCGTAGATTGGTTGTAGAAAGAAAATTGCTTGACCAGTCATCAGCGCAAAAATTGAGTAAAGAAGATTTGTATAAATTTTTGCTCAGGCCAGATTTCTCTACGAAAAAAGATGTTTCAGCAGTCTCAGGCAGAGGAATCGGGCTTGATATTGTCCATTCGTTAGTGAGTGACCTGGGTGGGAACTTAGAAATTGAATCTGAGAAAGGTAAGGGTTCTAAATTTACCATTGAGCTGCCCATCAGTCTTGCAATTATTAGAGCCATTATCTTCGGTCTTGATGGCCAGCGCTTCGCACTACCATTAAGTTATATACGGGAATCATTCTATATTGATGAAAATAGTGTCCAAAGGGTCTTTAAACGCGACCTTTTGAAGTTAAGAAATGATATTCTGCCTTTGGTTAACATAGGAGAAAAATTGAATTTTTCACATAAACCAGGAAAAAAATCTGTCATTGTGGTTGATTATGAAGGTAAAAAAAGGGGATTTGTGACTGATGAAATTATTGATGAACAGGAGATTGTGGTAAAGAAAACAGATAAGTTATTACCTGCTTCATTATATTCGGGATGTTCTGTTTATGCCGATGGTAAACCTATTTTAATTCTTGAGCCAAGGGGTTTTGAATGATTGATGCAAAAAATCTTTCAGAAAGACAAATTGATGCATTGACTGAAATTGCAAATATTGGTGGTGGCCACGCAGCAACATCTTTATCCCAGCTTTTAGGGAAAAAAGTGATGATTAGAGTTCCTAAACTATATACCGGACAGCTTGAGGAAGTAATTTTAAAGATTGCTGACCCGAATGATGTGGTGGCTTCTGTTTTATTATATTTTCTTGGTGACCTCACTGGTAGAACCCTGCTCATATATCCTTATGACGATGCCCAGGAATTGACCAAATTATTGATGCCTGAAGACCAGGAGAATACCATTGAACTTCAGGAATCACTTTTGAAGGAAGTATCAAATATTTTATCGTGTGCTTATATGAATGCCCTTGGTGACCTATTGGGCTTATTGATTCTTCCTTCAGTACCAGGGATGATCATTGATATGGTGGGCGCAGTTCTTTCAAGTGTGATTGTGGAATTCGGGAATGAAAAGGACTTCATTTTTTGCATTGAGACCCAGTTTGATTTTGGTGATTTTAATCAACCACTTTCCGCATTCTTCCTGTTATTACCAGACAATTCAAGTTTGGAAATTATGCTTAAAAAATTGAATTTAATTTGAAAAATATGATTTCACCTGAAGAATATAAAGTTTTGAAGAGTTTTGCGGAGAGGATTCCGGATAATGACCCGGGTGCACACAATAACCTTGCAGTAGTATACTACAATAAAGGGCTATATGAAGAGGCGATTCAGGAATTAGAAAAGGCATTGAGCATTGACCCTAATTTTATTCTTGCCCGTAACAACTTAGAAATTATTCTTAAGAAATCTGGAAAACTGGACAATCGGGTAAAAGAACTTGCGCATCACATTGAGGTTGAGCCTTTTGATGAAATAAAGACCCTGGAACTTGCTGATACATATCGTAAATTGAATAGATATTCACAGGCAATAATTTATTATCGTAAGGTTCTTGATTTTAATCCGGGTTCTTATGAAGCCAGATTCGGATTGGGCATTACCCTCAAAAATCTTGGTAAATATGATGATGCCCTTGAAGAGATTAAAAAGAGTTTAGAGATCAAGATATCGCCTGAAGGTTATCGTCTTCTCGGTGAGATATATTTCAACAAAGGGATAATTGACCTTGCGATAAAAAATTTTCAGGAATCATTGCTCCTTGATCCTTCATCTGCGGAAGCACACTTCTTTTTAGGTTTTGCCTATGGAGAAAAGGGGATGCATAAAGAGGGCAGGGAGGAGATAAAAAAGGCTATTCAGATAAACCCTGCATTGGCTCAGTTTGAGCCGAATCTGCCAATTGAATTAAAAGAACATAAGGGCCATCTGGAATTTTTGAAAGAGCAGCTTGGTGTTCCTAAGACATCAATAAACGAATATCAGGCACACATTAATCTTGGTATGACATATCGTAATAAAGGGCTCTTCACTGAAGCCCGTCGGGAATTTGAAGAGGCTTTAAAATTAAAGGATAATGATGCAGAACTTTTTGCTGCGCTTGGTGAAGTGAGCATATTTTTAAATCAACTTGAAGAGGCAAAAAAATATTTTAGCCGTTGTCTTGAATTGGATGCACTTTTTACACGCGGGCTCAATGGGATGGGCATTTTTTACCTGAAAAAACATGATTATAAACAGGCAAAAAATTACTTTGAAAAGACCCTGGGAGTAGATAATAATTATATCCAGGCATTAAACAATCTTGCCTTAACTCAATATTTATTAAATGATATAGAAGAAGCCATAAAGAATTTTAATATCGCAAAAGACCGGGGTAGTGAAGAGGCGAAGTATAATTTAGGAATGTATTATTTTAAGAAAGGTGATTATGAATATACTTTAAAAATATTTAACGACGAGAATATTGATAGTATATTTTTCCAGGGATTGGTCTATGCTGAAATTGGCAGAGATGAAGAGGCAATTGCTGCGTTCAGGAAAATAATTGGTTTACTTCCCACCTACACTGGAGCATATTATAATTTAGGATTTCTTTTAATGAAGATTGGACAATTTGAAGAGGGACTTTCAAATATCCGACGCGGAATGGAGATAGAGCCAAATTATGAAAAAGATAAGTATCGTATTGCGATTGCGCCTGAATTATATGAGTTTGGACCTTATTATATCCTACCGAAAATTGAAGAAAAGATTGTTGAAGAGGTTGAAGAATTCTTTCCCACACTTGAAGTGCCCACACCACAAGATTATATCCAGGAAGCAGAGTCTTTTTTGAAGAACAAAGATTATGATAAGGCATTAAATATGATAGATGAAGCGCTGAAGCTGGTCCCTGAGATGAGTGAAGCGATCATTCTGAAGTCAAAGATTTTGTTCCAATCCAATAATATTGATGATGCACTCAATCAACTGGATAACTATAGCCGCAGGCATCCGGATGATTTAAATGTAATGCTCACACTTGCTGGTATGCTAAAATCTCTGGGCAGATTAAATCAGGCAAAGGAACAGTATAAAAATTTATTGAATATCCAGAGCGATAATGTAGAATGGCTCATTGAACTTGCCAATATTAATCTTGCATTAAATGAAATTGATGATGCCCTTCAAATCTACACTCAATTATATGAGAAGAATAAAAATGATATTGCGGTAAATCTTGGACTTTTGAATATATATATCAAGAAAAAAGATTTAGAAAAGGCAAAGATTTTTATTGATTTTCTTGAAAATGAACGACCAGAAGTTTATGATTTTTATATTTCTGCCGGGCAGTACTGGTTAGAAAAAGGTGAGCGCGCCAAAGCAAAAACCTATCTGGAGCGCGCAGTTGAGATTGAACCTTCTAAACCACTTCCATATTATAACCTTGGAATCCTTTTAGTCCAGGAAGGAAAATTTGAAGAAGCGTGCGGTTTCTGGAAAAAGGCAATGCTTTTGAGCCCTGATGAGGAACTTACGAGTAAAATAACCCATTGTCTTAACATTACAATGGAAATGATGGAATTTTTAAAGAAGGAAATATAATGTCTATTTTATCAAAAGAGGTGTAAAATATGCCTGATGAACTTGCAATGGATTCAAAAGCCCTGATCTTTGCTACACTTGCTGATGTTTATCTTTCCTCAGGTATGGTTGATGAAGCAATTTCTATATTAAAAGATGGGTTAAACAGAAACCCCAATTATACACTTGCGAAAATAATTCTGGGCAGGGCATATTATCTTAAAGGCGAAACAGAACAAGCACTGAAGACACTGGAAGAGATATATGAGCAGGCAAAAGAGAGTGAGAATGAGAACCTTTATCTGGGACATATTCATAAGAAATTGGGAGACTATGAAAAGGCGATTAAATTCTATGAGGCAACATTAAAGATTAATCCTGAAAATAAAGAAGCAAAACAAGAACTTAATTTGTTAAAACCCAAAACAGAGACGGTTGAGCCTGTAGAGAAGCCCGCTGTTGAAATTCAAAAGGTGACCGAACCGGTTACGCCAGAGATGGTCGCTGTTCCAAAAGAAGAACCGCTTATACCTGAGGTGAAGGTTGAAGAAATTATTGAAAAGATTGAGCCCACACCTGAAGCGATTATTCAGAAAAAACCAGAACCTGTGCAAGAAGTGATTTCTCAACCAGAACCTGAAAAAATTATAGAGCCAGAGAAGGTTGTAGCAGAAAAACCGGCAGTCACTAAACCTATTGAATCTGTGCCAATTCTGCCCGAAATTGGTCTTGAACCAGTTGTTGAACAAGAAAGAATAGAAAAGCCGAGTCCGTTAGATGCCTTGAATGCGCCGATGCAAAAATTGACTGCTATAAAAACAGTCAAAGGTGCTTTTATTCTTTCCCGTGACGGACTTTTAATTCAAAGTTATTATCCTGAAAAATCTGACCTGGAAGAACTTTGTGCGCTCGTTGCAGGAATTTTTAATGAGGCTGATAATGCATTCAAATTTCTTAAAGCAGGTGGATTAGAAAAATTTATCATTGAAAAGAAAGATGAGACAATTTGTGTGATTAGTGCCGGCGAATCTTTGCTCTGTATTATTACTAAACCTGAGGCAAAACCCGGGCTCGTGTTTGTTTATGCTCGGAAAATTATTGAAGAAATAATAAAAATACTGGGATAATTATGAATCTATTTGACCTTACAAAGATACCACATGTCCTTGGTGCGGGTGTGGCAAGCTATGATGGTTTTATAATTGATAGCCAGTTTGCTCATGGCTATGATGCTGAGAAATTCGGGGCTATGTCCGCAAAAATTGTAAACCAGCTGAAAACAAGTTTTGGAAAAGAAAATGCTTCAATTATTTTGTATACAGAAAATTTAGTATTTCTTGCTAAAGCAAAACCCGATGGTATTCTATTCATTATCAGTGATAAAGAGGCAAACTTAGGATTGATAAAAATAAAATTTGAAAAAATTTAATTTTACGGGTTCCTGAACCACTCATTGAGCAACTCGCAGAAAACGGCAGGCTCGTAATGCCAGAAGGCGATGAATGGCAGATGTTGGTATTATATAAAAAAATAAAGGATAAATTAGAAAAAGAAGATTTAATCCCGGTTAGATTTGTGCCAATGAAAGGTAAGATAAGAGAATGAGATATGGATGAAAAAAATGCAAATATGTTGTGATTTTGTGCATAGTTTATATAAAAGTGCAATAACCATAGTATTATTTTTTTAATATAAATGTATGATTTTTCATTGGTTTTTGGCAAAAGGTAGGCATAAGTTTTGCATCTATTTGTTATAGATACTGGTAATGGGTAAGCTATTTTGAAAATTCCTTCCCCTTGATGGGGGAGGATAAAGTGAGGGTGGAAAAAGGGGTCTATGATGAGAAAATTTTTATGTTTCTTTCTTTTTTTGTCTTCTTTTCCATTGTGGACGCAAATAAATGTGGATTCAATATATCTCTGGGACAATGACCGGGGTAAAACAAGGCAGCTCTTTCCCACGGTTGGGGCATTAAACTGGGGAGCATTCATTGGTTGGCAGGACGGTAGATGGAATGATAATGATATATATCGTCAGGGAATACGCTGGCATGGAACGATGAATGGTGTCAACACAATGGTCAGCATTGATTCATTCAATCAATATCAGCAAATTTATCCTGATGCAGAAGGGAATCCAACGAGTAATATTGTCTTTGTATGGGAAGATTCAAGTTATGTTCCGGGTAATGCAAGGCCGACCGAAATATGGGCTCGGGTATATAATTTATCGCCATTCATAGTATATGCAGGTTCTCGTTCACAAAAGCGTCCATCAGTATCAGTTAGAAACAACGGCGAGTTTATTGTAACATATACAAATTTTGACCCTGTAAATTATCCAAAAATAGAGTGGCGTCGTTATAATGCAAATGGTGGTTATTTAAATGGTGGTTCAGTGTGGCCATCAGATTCTATCAGACATCATATTCCAATCTCCCGGGTGGCATATTGTGATTCTGGATTTGTAATAGTTTATGATGATTCAAGCTCTGATGGTACACAGCGGTCAATATACCTGCAATATCGTGATAGAGGAGGAACTCTGATTATCAATAGAACAATGGTTAGCAATTCTGGCGCCTATAGTGAAGACTACCCGGCAGTTGCGGTAAATCAATATGGGTTTGGAGTGATTGTATGGCAATATTGGTATAGCACTACGGATATTGATATTTATTGTCGTTATTTTCAAATGAAACCGGGTAGTGCAACAATTGATTTGGGTTTAATTTTAGCGGTTACTTCATCTACAAATAATTCCAGATATCCCCGTGCAACAGTTTTCCCCAATTTAAATTTTTCATTGTCTGGGATGAATATCGGGGTACAACAACCGGCTATGATATTATGGGTCGTGCCTGGATAAATTCAAGTTTCAGACCAGAAATAGTTATAAATCAGGACACATTGAACCAGGGGTTTCCTGATGTTGAATGCAGAAATTTGGATACCTGTTTTGTAGCATGGCTCAGTCAGGAAATTAGCCCAATATCAGGATATTATGATATTTTTTCTCGTGCCTATATGTTCACTTTAGATAATATGATTCCACTTACCGACACTATTCGTGTCGTGCCTGCTGATACAGTCGGTGGTCGTAAGGGCTGGTATTTTGATGATGAAAATTATGATAATCCCCTTACTACAGACTGGAACGAAGACCCGATAAATGAACTTGATTCGGTTTATCTTGACCTTAATTCAGCAATAGTTGACCAGATTAATGAATTAAACACTAATGGTCAGTATCGCATTTTTAATGTAGATACCTTATTAAGACAGGGAACGACCAGGCAATTGGCTGGATACGATGTAGTATTTCTTGACCTTGGTTATAGGACAGACGATGCCTCAGCCGGTATTATAAGTCCAGGATAACAGGCAACCCTCATTAATTATATCAACACCAGACAGCCAACAATGATTGAAGGGAATGATTTCGGGTATATGTATAATGGAACCACCCTTTACAGTAAATATGGTGCAAACTTTTTGGGGGACGGCGCGAGTTATACAATTGGCAATATAGATACCCTTTATGGTGTATCTGGAACTTCTTTCAAAGACGAGACTCTCAAATACAATTACAAAACCTGGGTGGACAACTATGCTGATTCAATAAGTGCCAGGCCTGGCTATGAATTGATTTTATGGGCAAGCGGTGCAAGTGATAGATGGGCAACTGGAAGAACTGTCGGTTGGGGGAATTACTGGCTGGGAGAAAACAGATCAGTTCAGGACAGTTTTAAAATCTATTCAACATTTCCTTTAAG